>CACXCY010000039.1 GCA_902766265.1 uncultured Bacteroidota bacterium | reverse complement strand
TCCGAGAGAGTGTATAATAACCTGCTATACTCCCTGGAGCGTGGCTACAGGAATATCGGACCGTGCGACAGCATCATCTCCCTGAACCTCGTGCTTCCCGACACCTCGTTTCCATCCACATTCGCTTACGTCCCCGGGGGCTTTGTGGAGATGCAGCCGGTATATGGCATGCGTCCGCAACCTCAGCCGCTATGCACGATTTATGTCAACCCTCAGCAAATGGAAGCGCTCAGGGAGTGTATCGCACTTCTGAAAGCAAAAAACATTCCGTATGTCTTGCTCGAAGTGCCGGCGTCCAAGGCGTTGTACCAGTCCTACAGCAACCATCGCGAGTTCGAGGAGCTGATGGCTCAGGAAGGCCCGTATATCAATTTGAACGATAGCGTGGAGCTGACATCGCAGTTGTTAGACTCCATCCATTATGTGGATAAAGACCACCTGAACCTGAGCGGTACGAAAATCGTTAACGAATACATCATCAAATGTATATTATCGGATTAATGTCGGGCACATCGCTCGACGGATTGGATGTGGCTTATGTGGAAATCAACGGCAAGGAAACGCTGTCTTACCGTCTGATTGCTGCCGAAACGATGCCCTACACAGACGAGTGGGTCGCTCGGTTGTCGATGCTGGAGAACGCCTCTGCCTTCGACTACGCTCTGGCCCATGTGCAGCTGGGTCATTACTTCGGACAAAAAGTGATGGAATTCAGAGAGAAACATCCAGGTGACGTTGATTTGATAGCTTCCCATGGACATACCGTCTTCCATCAGCCACATTTGGGGCTGACCACCCAGATAGGCGACGGCGACGCGATAGCGGCGGAGACGGGCTTGCCGGTGGCTTTTAATTTCCGCACCCTCGATGTGGCTCTCGGAGGACAAGGTGCCCCGTTGGTGCCCATCGGCGACAGGTTGCTGTTTGGTGAATATGATATGTGCCTGAATCTGGGCGGTATCGCCAACATCTCGTTTGAGAGTGACCCTTGGCAGGTGCCGTCCTCACGTCGGTTGGCGTATGATGTCTGTCCCTGCAATATGGCGTTAAACACCTTGTCGGGCAGGGTGGGGCAGAAGTATGACCGCGATGGACAGATGGCGCGTGAGGGAAGCGTCGATGGGGCTTTGCTTGCCCGGATGGATGCGTTGCCCTACTACAGGCAGGAATACCCCAAAACGCTGGGTAAGGAGTGGTTCGTTAGCCAGTTCCTGCCCTTGCTGCAAGGCGAGGTGCCGACGTTGTTGGCCACTACCGTGGAGCATATCGCCCGACAGATAGCCGCCGCTGTGTCGTCAGCAAATGCGCAAAGAGTGTCGAAGGAACCGTCGCCTGCGAACAGTCGGATGCTTGTCACAGGTGGAGGTGCTTTCAATACCTACCTTGTTGAACGTATGCAGGCCCTGCTGCCCCAATGCCGGATAGTCGTGCCGTCGTCCGATGTGGTATCCTACAAAGAGGCCATTATCTTTGCCTTGCTGGGCTATCTTCGCGTGACGGGACAACCAAATACACTTGCCTCCGTGACGGGTGCCCGTCGCGATAGTATCGGTGGCAATCTTAGTGGGGGGTGAGGCAATTCTATTGTATGATATTGGTGGCGATGCCGTCGGCGTGGAGCAGCCCTTCGTGGGTGGGTCTGAAATGGGTGGAGGTCTCTTCCATCAATCCGTTTTCCATATAGGGTTGTAGCGACTGCCTGAGTTGGGGCATCCACCAGGCGGCGATGCGCTCCTTGGCTATCCCTTCCGTGGTGCGCAACCCCAGCATGACGGTCTCGTTGTATGCGTCTTTGTCCGAGAGCGTGTCCCACGTATAGGCGTAATCGCCATTGATGTATCGTTCGGTGTCGGGCGGTGTGTATCTGCGGTTGTTTCCGTCGAAGGAATGAGCCGCGGCTCCCAAACCCAGATAAGGTTCGCGACGCCAATAGCGGCTGTTGTGGATGGAGGCGTGCCCGTGCCGGCAGAAATTGGAAATCTCATACTGCTCAAAGCCGCTTGCTTGCGCCCATTGGCAGAGCGCTTCGTATTGGGCTACAACCGTCTCTTCGTCGGCGGGCAGGACTCGTCCCGTCTCTATCTGACGTTCCAGCATCGTGCCCTCCTCTATGGTGAGTGCGTAGCAGGAGAGATTCTGGATGCTCAGTGTGCCGACGAGCGACAGGCAGCGTCGCCAGCTGTCGACCGTTTGGGCGGGCAAGCCATAGATAAGGTCGACAGAGATGTTGTCAAATCCCGCCAGCTGAGCCATCTTTATGGCATCGACGGCCTGTTGGGCGTTGTGCGAACGGTTCAGCGTCTTAAGCTCGCCGTCGTTGAACGACTGAACGCCGATGCTGATGCGGTTGAAATGCAGCCGCCGCAGCCCGTCCAGATATTCAGGGCTCAGGTTTTCGGGGTTGGCCTCGATGGTCATCTCCTCGAGGTGCGAGATGTCGAAGTGTAGCCCCAGCTGTTGCACGATGCGTTCCAGAAGTGGCAGTGGCAGCAGGGTAGGGGTGCCGCCACCGAAATAAAGGGTGCGTCTGGGCTGTTGCGATGAGCCGAAGAAGCCAGCGTTGCGTTCTGTCTCACGGCACAGGGCGTCAACATATCCCTCCATATCGTGCTTCCCTGCAGCGGAATGGAATGCGCAGTAGGTGCATTTGCGGTGACAAAAAGGTATGTGGACGTAAATCATAGCAACAAAAAAGGCCTCTTCACAGAGACCTTTCTTGTAGCGGGGATGAGAATTGAACTCATGACCTCCGGGTTATGAATCCGACGCTCTAACCAGCTGAGCTACCCCGCCATTCAATCCAATCAATCATTCATTGCTTTTCGATGAGAGGGAAATGGTATCCTCGTCCTATGAAAAACGGTGCAAAAGTACACCTTTTTCCAGATGTGGCAAAGTTTTTTTTGAAAAAATCCTATCTTTGTATTCGGCAAGGTAACGCGAATACCTGTTTAATGCTATTTAAATCAATTTGCTATGTCCGAGGAGCACGATAAAAAACTTTACTCTAATTTTGATTATGATACCGCGCTGAGCGTGCAGGGAGGTGTCAAACAGCCCGGCCAAGTCAGCGATTTTTACCTTAAAAGGGTGCATAGTCAAAAACGCGTGGAATTGACGGTGGAGCAGCTTGTTGATGGTATTTTGCGTGGTGACCGCATCATGTTGAGTCGCGCCATTACGTTAGTAGAGAGTTCCCTCCATGCCCATCAGCAGAAAGCGCAGCGTGTGATAGAGCAGTGTCTCCCCCATAGCGGACATTCGGTGCGACTGGGCATCACCGGCGTCCCGGGTGCCGGCAAGAGCACCACCATCGAGGCCCTGGGCAAGATGTTGACGTCGCTGAACCACAAGGTCGCCGTTCTGGCCATCGACCCCTCCAGCGAGCGTTCCAAAGGCAGCATCCTGGGCGACAAGACGCGCATGGAAGAGCTCTCCACCGACCCCAATGCCTTCATCCGTCCCAGCCCCTCGGCAGGGTCGCTGGGCGGCGTGGCCCGCAAGACACGCGAGATTATCCTGCTCTGTGAGGCGGCAGGTTTCGATGTCGTCATCGTGGAGACGGTAGGTGTGGGACAGTCGGAGGTGGCGGCCCATTCCATGGTCGATTTCTTCCTGCTGCTGCAGCTGGCCAATCAGGGCGACGAGTTGCAGGGCATCAAGCGGGGTATCATGGAGATGGCCGACATGATAGCCATCAACAAAGCCGACATCGACCAGACCAAATCCGAGCTTGCCGCGCAGCAGTACCGCAATGCGTTGCATCTCTTTCCCATGCCCGATTCGCAATGGGCGGTGAAGGTGATGCTGTGTTCCGCCTACAGCAAGATGGGCATCCAAGAGATATGGAACAACGTGATGGAGTATGTCGCCTTCACCAAAGGGACGGGCTATTTCTATCGGAAGCGTCAGCAGCAGAACCTGCGCATCCTGCGCGAGAGTATCGAGAGCTCGCTCAAAGACCGGTTTTACAACGCCCCCGGCATGGAGGAGCGTATCGAGCGTGCCAGCCAGGACATCCTGGACAGCAAAGTCAGCGCCTACACCGCCGCCGAGCAGCTGATAGAGGACTATTTCCGGAAGTGAAGCCCAATGCCGCACGCTTTGTGCGGAGCTCCGGGCAGAACAAGCAATAGAAGTTGATATTAAAATGCAGTCAGAAATGGCTGCATTTTTTGTTTGCGTTGGTGTTATATTCCATCAACTCACTCTTTTGAGAAAATCGTCCAACGATTCATCGGGAAGCATTTTATGCACCTTACCCTGGAGAGCTTCCTCCTCGCTACGGTCAAGCATCGCGAAATACTCTTCCTCCGTCATCAAGGAGGGGTCGTTTTCCTGCTCCTTCACCACTCTGCGTACATATTTCGCCACCCGGGCCAAAGCGGATTCGTTGTCGGAAATTGCACCAAGACTACGCAGAATATCAGCACAGTATGTGTTTGTTGCTGTAGTACTCATGTCTTTTTCTTTTCTAATATCCAATTGCAAAATTACAAATATTTTTTGATACCACAAAATAATGAAAATTAGCAATTGATACGTCAGCCGGTTGACAACCGAAATTAGTCGATGGCTGTTATCCCGTCAACTGAAGTCGGTTGCAAGCCATAAACGTGACAACCAGATTCAGCACACCACACACACTGCATTCTCTCGTGTTTCGCAAGGGGTAGCCATAGTGTAGCCATACTGATGCCATACTGATGCCATAGTGTAGCCATACTTTAAAGTATGGCTACACTATGGCTACACTATGGCTACCCCTTGGCAATGCTATGGCATCTCCATGGATATGGTTGGGCAGGGAGGGGCGTTCGCTGGCTCACTCGGAAAGTATAAGTCCTATCCAGGTTCAGGGGCAGGATATGGCTTGGGTGTCGCAAAAAAGGCATTAGACCATAGTGTCTTTATGTTAACATGTCGGAAGTTGAAGTGAAAGTTCAGCGTCTGCGTCCAGGTCGCCTTTGTAAGTAGCAGAAAAACAATCTGGAATCTGAAAGAAAAAATAGTATGGTTTCTTTCTTGGTTTTCGGGTCGAAATTGTGTAT
>CACXCY010000038.1 GCA_902766265.1 uncultured Bacteroidota bacterium | reverse complement strand
TGATTCTGGTATTGTCACAAAGAGTCCACCCAGAAGGCACAAATAGCTCACCAAGAAGGCTCCAATACGGATATGCGGAGAAAAATTGGATTTTCCCCGTCGACGCATATTTGTACTGAAAAGCAGAACCGCCACTTCAGATATTCAGCGAATTAATACTGTTTTTTATGTAATCTCGCAATTCGACTGCAAAATTACATAAATTTATTAATCTGGCAAAAAAAATATTCTACTACTAATCGTCGAAAGACCTAATTCTGCAAACGATACAATCTGGACATTACCAACTCTTCATATTCTTTTTTCATCTCATCAGACAGGAAAGAGTTCTGTATCAACAGTTGCCACTTTGGAAGCACTTTTTGAAGACCTCCAATAAGGTTATACACCAAATTATCTTTCAATCCCATGGTCTTTGCGGCATTCACAAAATCACTTAGCCTCAGTCCGGTCTTGCGACCAGAGAGTGTAAGTGCCAACTCTTCTTTGTCTTTGGGATTGGCGATGTATACGTTAAGAAGGTCGTATGCAGGAGTCATCCGATAGCCTTTCGCAGGACGATATAGTGAAAAGTTCTTCAAGTGCATATCGTTGTTTCCGGTAACAAAACAGAACAGCAGTAATTGCAGGTAGTTCGCGAGGTCAAGTTTCGGGGTATCGCTATACTTGGCGATGGTTTTGGCAATCTGCTCGTATGATCCTTTGTACTTGTATTCTGTCGGGTGCAACGTCAACTGACACATATCCTCCATGTCTATTTCCTCACCATTCTCTGTACGATCGATACGCTTGGTGATATACCCCAGACGACCGTCAGCAAGGCGTATGAGAGAATGGGGAACCACCTTTATTTTAGCAGCTTCGGCCAGATGCATGGTCAGGTCCTCGTTTTCGGGCAACTGTACGTAACTATCCGTTTGTGGCTTGAAGATATAGTTGCCCCAAAGTCCCACAATAGTCAGCCGACTGCAGCCATCGTGCTTGGTAAGGTTCATTGACAGCTTGGGTTGCACGCCGGTCAGTGATGTCTGGGCACGGATAATCTGTTCAGCCAGCCGATCAAGGTCTTCGTGGCGATATTCCAACAAAGGAGCTTCTTTTGTTCCGAAGATCTTTTTTGCACAGTGTGGATGAAAGTCAACCTGTCCCTCCTCCAAATCTTGATAACAATACAGACACTTACACATTATGCATCGCCTCCATTATTAGATATTGAAACAACACTTATAGAACCTATGCAATCTTTGCAACATAACAGCAATAGCGACATACGGTCGAGTATGCTGATATCGGTGTTGCGAAGTGCTACATCAAGCAACCAGCCCTCCGGTATCAGACCATCAAAGAAAGGGAACAATACAGGGCTCACATACGCTTCTGTTTGCAAAGGCAGCGTTAGACTTACCGGTTGTGCATCCTCATCTTTGAGATATCCTTCGTCATAGCAGAAGCGGTATTCACCATCGTCTTCTGTCAGGATGCCTGCCAGCATACCTTTTCTGTATATCTCTGCCTGTCTCATATCCGTTTGGTTGCAGTCAGTTCGTAGTTGAAAAGGTCAAGGAGTTGGTTCACCTTGTCCATCCTCAATGATGTTTTGCCCTGTTCCAGATTACGCACAAAGCAGAGTCCCACACCGGACTTCATGGCAAGGTCTTCTTGGGTGAGGCCATATTCCTTGCGCAATTCCTTCACCATTGCCGATAACTTTGTCTTAGTCATAGTTTGATTATATCATTTCGACTGCAAAATTACGAAAAAAAACCAACATTACATTATTTCGTATATAATTTAATAAAAATTAATAGTTTTATATACGATATAATGTAATTTATTGTACAAACAATTGAAGCGAAAAAACAAAGGAAAGACGAACGTTTGTTCCAACTACCGCTCTTTCATGTATTCTTTGGCGTATTCCACATAGTGCGCCGCGTTGTCCGTCTGTCCGGGACGCGTGGGCTTGATGTACTTGGCGGGGACACCGCCCCAGATCTCGTGAGGGGGTATCTTGGTGCCCTGCAGCACCAGGGCGCCGGCGGCGACGATGGAGCCCTCCCCCACCTCGCTGTCGTCGAGGACGGTGGCACCCATGCCGATGAGGGCGCCGTCACGGATGGTGCAGGCATGGAGGGTGACGTTGTGGCCAATGGTGACATCGCTGCCTATATGCGTGGGGCCGATGTCGTGGGTCACATGTATGCATGAACCGTCCTGCACGTTGGTGCGGTCGCCGATGGTGATAGGGGCCACGTCGCCGCGCACCACAGCGTTGAACCACACCGAGCACTCGTCGCCCAGCGTCACGTCGCCCACCAGCGTGGC
>CACXCY010000037.1 GCA_902766265.1 uncultured Bacteroidota bacterium | reverse complement strand
GTGTTCCAGAACTTATCGTAAAAAAAGTTAAAAATGAACATAGGTTCATCGGGCTACGAACATAGGTTCATTGGCCAACGAACATATGTTCATCGGCTCACGAACCTATGTTCATATTTTTCCGTGTTGCCGTGGGGATATTCATAGGTCTTCTGGCAGGCAGATGGTGATTCGCGACCCAAGGGCTGTATTGATGCAAATTAATTCGTGGTCAATTACACGGAAAATCATGTGGATACAAACGCGAATTGCCGTGGATTGTTTATGTCATTTCAGACGCTCTGGGGCTACTTTCCTCGACCCGACGGCATATTATTATAGTATATTAGAGCCACGCGGCCGACACGGGAGTTATAACTCACAAACCGACAGCGCGATATTGCTTGTAGGGGAAACATTTTTGAAAGAAAAAAAGAAAAATGTTTTTATGTTTGCAAATACTTTCTTACATTTGCAAATGTATTGTGAATACAAGAAACTAAATTAATCAATTAATAATTAAAACATTAAAAACAATCATGAAAAAAGTAATTGCTTTGATGTCGATAGCAGGACTACTGACATTCGCTAATTTCAATGGTTTGATGGCCCAGGACGAAGCCAACGCCCCTGCCGCCGAAGCTACCGAACAAGTGGCTGAAGCCACCGACAGCAGTGCAGCAGCCACCGTTGATGAAGGTGTCGTGGAAAATGAAGCTCCCGCAGAAGAGACCAAGACCTTTCACCAAGTACTGAAACAGAAATACATCGAAGGCGGCGCCGGCTGGATGACCCCCGTGCTCCTCTGCCTCATTCTCGGCATGGCTCTCGTTATCGAGCGCATCCTCTACCTGAACATGGCCACCACCAACGTGCAGAAACTGCTCGACGGCATTGAGGAAAACGTCAAGAAAGGCGACTACAACGGTGCCAAGGAACTCTGCCGCAACACCCGCGGCCCTGTGGCAAGCATCTTCTACCAGGGTCTCGACCGCATCGACGAAGGCCTTGAGAACGTGGAGAAATCCGTGACCTCCTACGGTGGAGTCCAGATGGCTCGCCTGGAGAGCAACATGACCTGGATTGCCCTGTTCATCGCCCTGGCCCCCTCCTTCGGATTCCTCGGAACCGTGGTAGGTATGGTTGGCGCATTCGACGCTATCGAAGCCGCCGGCGACATCAGCCCGACCGTCGTGGCTGGTGGTATGAAGGTCGCTCTGTTGACCACCGTGTTCGGTCTTATCGTGGCCATCATTCTCCAGATTTTCTACAACTACATCCTTACCAAGATTGAAAGTCTCGTATCCGAAATGGAAGATGGCTCCATCTCCTTCATGGATATCCTCGTCAAGAACCAGAAATAATAGTTCAGGGAGTAAGCAACATTATCATTAACCCTTTAATCCTTTAAACTATTATGCAAGAAAAAACAAGAAAACTGATTACCTGGATATGCCTTGGCGTAGCCGTGCTTGGCGCATTCTTCGCCATCCTGTTCGCCCTGAACCAAGACAAGTTCTCGGGTATGTATAACATTGCCTACGGCATCCTGCTGATATTCGTCGTACTGGCCCTTGCATCCATCCTCTATTTCCTCGTGCTGAGAGTCATCAACGGTGGGGGGAAAGGCCTGCTTATAGGCCTGGGACTGCTCGTGGCGGTGGCCCTGATAGCGTTCCTGCTCTCCAGCAAGACCGACCTCAGCGACACCTTCCTGGCAAGGAACGACGCCAGCCAAGGCACCTCCAAACTCGTGGGAGCCGGCTGCATCACCGTCTACGTCCTCGTATTCGCAGCAGCATGCTCCATTATATATGTTGAAATTGCCAAGGCAATAAAAAAGAAATAAATTATGGCTAAAAGAAAAACTCCGGGTCTAAACACCAGTTCGATGGCCGACATCTCGTTCCTGCTGTTGACGTTCTTTCTTCTGACGTCCAGCATCAACACAGATATGGGTATTGCGCGCCGTTTGCCGCCCCCGCTGCCACCGAACACGGAAATACCGGATGTTCGCGAGAGAAATATCTTTGTCGTGAAAATCAACAGCAAAGACCGCATCCTCTTCAACGGAGAGGTGGGCGACGTCAGCTTGCTGAAAGACCGCGCCAAAGAGTTCCTTGGCAACCCCAAGGATGACCCCAACCTGCCGGAAAAAGAAATGGTGTATATCGAAGGATTCAAGAGCGAATACCCCGTTTCCAAGGGCGTCATCTCCCTGCAGAACGACCGCGGTACTTCCTACGACATGTACTTCCGCGTACAGAACGAGTTGGCCGCAGCCATCAACGAAATGCGCAACGAACTGTCTAACGCGAAGTTCAACAAAGGATACGCAGACATCACCGAAAAACAGCGCGACGCCATCGACCAGGCAATCCCCATTGCCATCTCGGAGGCCGAACCCACAAAGATAGGAGGAAATAAATAATGGCACGATTCACAGGCAAAAAAGCCAAAGAGACCCCTGGTCTGAACATGGGTTCCATGTCGGACATTATCTTCATGCTCCTCTTCTTCTTCATGGTCATCACCACCATGCGTGAGAGCACGCTGTTCGTCAAAATCACCCCGCCGCAAGGCACCGAAGTCAGCAAACTCGAGAAGAAAAGTCTGGTCAGCTACATCAACATTGGTGCGCCCATACCCCAGTACCAAGCCAAATATGGTACAGAGCCCATCATACAGCTCAACGATCAGATAGCCGAAGTGTCGGACATCGCACAGTTTGTGGAACTCGAACGTGCCGCACGCCCCGAACCTGACCGTCCCTTCCTCACCATGGCCATCAAAGCCGACCAAACGGCAAAGATGGGCATGATTAGCGACATCAAGCAGGAACTGCGCGGCGCCGGTGCATTCAAGATCTTCTATAACGCCCGCAAAGGCGTGGCCGACCAGAAATAACTACGGCAATCCTCCCGCAGTTAACACAAAAAAGGCAATCCCCTCCACGGCGATTGCCTTTTTTGTTGCCCTCGTAATGCCATCAATAAAGTTTTTTGCTGCCGTTTCAAGTTTTTTGCTTACTTTTGCAGCGTATTTTAAAGTAACTACCGGAATGTAAAACACAGACCACCAAAGTGATCGACTAACAAAGAAGGGAGGAGCCATGATTGAAACCATTCAACACGGACAATTAAAGTGGCAACATATCACCAATCCCAGTGAGGATGACTACAAATATCTGTTGGATGAATACCAATTCCACCCTTTGGACATCGAGGACTGCCGTGGTACCAACCAACGTCCGAAAATTGACGAATACGACGACTACTACTTTCTAATACTCCATTTCCCTTATTTCGACAAAGGCAACAAGTTCGTCCGCATCCGAGAGGTGAAAATCTTCTGGGGCAAAGACTATATCATCACCATCGGCAAGTCGCACTGGGTGGTGAAGAAACTGTTCGACGAGATGCAGGAGGACCTGGCCGAGAACGACGAGGACACGCTGAAAGCACTCTCGTGCAGCGACCTGCTGCTATACACGATACTGGACCGCCTTATGCTGGAGACCTACACCCTCATCCTGCGGGTCGGCGCCGAAGTGGACTTGATCAACTACGACATCTTCAACAAAAAGGCACAAAGCATCATCGAGATTATCTCCATCACACGACGGAACATCATTGCACTCAACACAACATTCAAACCGCAGCTGCGGGTGCTGCACATGTTCGAGAGCGGCGGCATCAAGGGATTTGTCAATGCAGAGCAAGTGGACATGGAAGACTACTGGGGCGATATCCTGGACCAGTACCAGAAGATGTTCGACTTGGTGGAAGACTACGGAGAATTAATCGAAGGTCTGAGCAAGACATTCGACTCGTTGCAGGCCAACAAGACCAACGAAATCATGAAGGTGCTTACCTATTTCAGCACCATCATGCTGCCCTTGACCGTGGTGACCGGCATTTTCGGCATGAACGTCGACTTCCCCTTCATCAGCAACACTACCGCCTTCTGGGGCATCATCGCCGCCATGATACTGCTCATGGGTGGACTCCTCATCTTCTTCCAGCGCCGCTCCGGAAGATAACACCCCTGCAAAAAATTTGCACACCACAGTAACTTAATAGAGAAAAAAAATATACTTATATGGCAAATCAAGAAGAAGCATTCAAAAAAGTTGTGTCGCACGCCAAAGAATACGGCTATATATTCCCTTCGAGCGAGATATACGACGGATTGGCTGCCGTGTACGACTACGGCCAGTTGGGTGTCGAGCTGAAGAACAATATCAAGCAATATTGGTGGAAATCCATGGTGCAATACCACGAGAACATTGTGGGTATCGACTCCGCCATCTTCATGCATCCCAGCATCTGGAAGGCCTCAGGGCATGTCGACGCTTTCAACGACCCGCTGATTGACAACAAAGACTCGAAGAAGCGCTACCGCGCCGATGTCCTTATAGAAGACCATATCGCCAAGATTGAAGACAAGATAAAGAAAGAGGTTGAAAAAGCGCAGAAACGGTTTGGCGACGCCTTCAACAGGGAGCAGTTTGTGAGCACCAACCCGCGCGTACTGGAACACCAGGCCAAGATAGACGAGATAACCCGACGCTACAGCGAGTGTATGAACGCCAACGACCTGGCAGGATTGCGGCAACTCATCATCGACCTGGAGATTGCCTGTCCCATCAGCGGCACCCGCAACTGGACCGAGGTGCGCCAATTCAACCTGATGTTCGCCACCAAGATGGGAAGCGTGTCGGAAGGCAGCGACACCATTTATCTGCGACCAGAGACGGCCCAAGGTATCTTTGTCAACTTCCTCAACGTCCAGAAAAGCGGACGCATGAAGGTTCCCTTCGGCATTGCACAGATTGGCAAGGCCTTCCGCAATGAAATCGTGGCACGCCAATTCATCTTCCGCATGCGCGAATTCGAGCAGATGGAGATGCAGTTCTTTGTCCGCCCCGGCGAAGAGTTGAAATGGTTCGAGTATTGGAAAGCCGAGCGCCTGAAATGGCATCTGTCCATGGGCATCCCCGCAGAGAAATACCGCTACCACGACCACGAGAAGCTGGCGCACTACGCCAATGCAGCCACCGACATTGAGTTTGAGTTCCCCTTTGGATTCAAAGAGCTGGAGGGCATCCACAGCCGCACCGACTTTGACCTCACCCGCCACAGCGAGTTCAGCGGCAAGAAGCTGCAATATTTCGACAGCGAGCTGAACGAGAACTATACGCCCTATGTCATCGAGACCTCCATCGGCGTGGACCGCACTTTCCTGGCCGTGTTCAGCCACGCCCTCAAGGAGGAGACCTTGGAGGACGGCAGCGTCCGCAGCGTGCTTGGGCTCCCCGCCGTGCTGGCGCCCTACAAAGCCGCCGTGCTGCCGCTGGTAAAGAAAGACGGCCTGCCGGAGAAGGCACGCGAGATATTCGACATGCTGAAATTCGACTTTATGCTGCAATACGACGAGAAAGACGCCATCGGACGCCGCTACCGTCGGCAGGACGCCATCGGCACCCCCTATTGCATCACCGTCGACAACGACACGCTCAGCGACAACAGCGTCACCGTGCGTGAACGCGACACGATGAGCCAGGAGCGTATCCCCATCGAAAACTTGAAGACATACCTGCACCAGCACATCCAGCCCATCTCCGTACAGTAAGCCGGCCCACGCAGGTGCACACAACCACAGAGCCCTGAACTCCACAGAGAGAGTACAGGGCTCTTTTCATTGAGGGCCGCCCTCTACTCACAGAGGGCAGGCCTCTATCCACAGAGGGCAGGCCTCTACGGGCAGAGGCCTGCCCTCTACATTTCGCCATAAACCATCGAAAAGATATCGTTGATGATTCGCCGCTTGTCCGGCGACATCTCCACGGGCACCTGTGGGGGCTGCTTTGTCGAGCCGCCCTCCAGCAGTTGACAGGCATCGGCGATGGCATCCGTCTGCAGGCAGTCGGTAGCGACGACGACCCGCGTAATCACGGCATGCGCCTCATCGATATCGAGCTCCATCTCCACTCCGCCCCAGTCGAACTGCGCCTTGCGCTGCGCCTTGAAGTTGCGCCAACGTCCGAAGCGCCACTCGTCGTCCTCAAAACCCCGACACAACTGCTGCACATCCGGAAGATCGGCGTAAGCCCGGAAAGGAACCTCCTCAACCTTGCCCGAGTAGACCTCCTCGAAAGCCGCCACCAGCCGAGGGACAATATTCTCGCATGTCACATCGGCCAGCTCGGCGAGATTCACCACACGACTGCGCACCGACGCCACTCCATGTTTCTGCAATTTGGCCGGCTTCACCGTCAGGTAGCGCTGTATGTCGGCCATGTTGCCGTTTATCAGGATGGTGCCGTGGTGCAGGTGCTGGTATTGGGCCTTATTGAAAGCATTCCCTGAGAACTTCCGCGCCTGCCCCTCCCTGTCATAGCACACCACATCGTTGCGCCCACTCACCTCCGTACGCAGACCATAACTCTCCACCGCCTTCTGCAAGACCGACATCTGCCGCTGGATATTGTACAGCTTATGCGGGGCGACAAACGAGAAATTCAGATTGCCGTCGTCGTGGTACACGGCACCGCCACCTGTGCGACGACGCATCAGATGCCCGCCTTCGCTCTCCAACAGCTCCACATGGCACTCGGCATACGGGTTCTGGTTCTGTCCAATCACTACGGTCCGGTGATTCTTCCACAGATACATCGTCACCACATCCTCTTCGGGTTGCGACAACAAATAATTCTCAACGGCGATGTTGAGAAATGGATAGGTTTGATTACTGATAACAAGACGTAACATAGCCCTTGCGTTTAGTTTGGGGCACCTCCTTACAGACGGACTGATATGGTGATGTAATTCGGTGCTTTACCGAGATAATAGTTGTTTCGTGCAAACGAGAACTCAAAACGGTTCTTCCTGATGCCCAACCCGTAGGAGAAGCCGCTGGAGTTGATATTGTTCGTGCCATGCGTCTCGGCCGACTGGCGATAGTTGTATCCCAAGCGGGCAAAGACAACATCCTTGAGCGAAAGCTCCACACCGAAAACCGCATGGCGGAACAGTTTGTCGGCCGCCTCGTGCACCCATGTCTCGCGGGTGTACTCTTCAGCATAGGGGTCATAGGTCACCACAGGATTCAGCTCATCGTCATACCTCAGATTCCAACGCTGCAACTCGGTAGCGGCAAAGAAGAAACGCAGAGGAGCGTTGGCCAGTTTGTAGGACAATGCCGCCGAGAGCTCGAAAGGCAGCGACTCCGTCGTACCATCGAACGTCATCAGCTGCGCGCCTATGTTGCGTGCCATCAACGTTGAAGAGAAACGCTTACTGGCACTCACGTAGCTTCCCGCCAAATCTATGGCCACCGCCAGTGCCGTGTAGCTTTCGTACTGCGACAGCACGGGTTTGAAGTTGACACCTATCGAGAAGCTTGAGTCGATGGCTCTTCCCCACCCTACCGACAGCACATAGTCGGCGGCGAAGAAGTTGCCCGTCTCCGTTTCCGTCTCGTCGTAACCCTCGAATCTCCCATAGGAGTTGAAATGAAATCCGAAGAGGAAATCCCCCAACTTGTCGATGTGACGGCCATAGTTCACCGACCCGAAATTAGAGCCGCTGAACAGCCCCACATAGTTCAACGAGAGCGTGTGGTGGTAACGACCGTCAATGAGCGAAGGGTTGTCGATGCCTGTGGTCAAGTCGCCGTCGTAAACGGAGAGGTAGTCCATCCCCAAGCCCGCCGTGCGTGCCGACGACGAGGCATCCAACACCGACAGCGTAGACAATCCGGCAATCTGCCCGTACACTGTCCCGCACGACAAGACTAGACAAAGAATCAACAGCCGTTTCACACCGACAATCTCAAGTTATTCATCCCAGACCTCTTTGGCATCCTTGTTCAAATGCCCCACGCGCATCTTCCCGTCGTCGCTCTTCATCCGAATCACATACTTTCCGTTCAAGATAAGCACTTCGTCGTATTTGAAATCCGTGACGAACACACCCTGGACGTTGATGAAAGCCCATTTGCCACGCAGACGGACGGCGGCGAAATTGACGGGATAATGTCCCTTCTGGTAGTCAATCTCACACACGGCTGCATCGTACTTGATGTCAACCAGCGGTTCTCCGCTTACGCCGACAAAGCCCCACTTGCCGCCCATCGACACGGGGTACATGCCGCCATTGGTCTCGTACAGCAGCGCATCATATTGGGGGCGGATCACCCATTCGTTGTCTTTGTCCACATATCCCCACTCGTCGGTTTCCTCCGCGCGGCAGGGATAATAAAACGGGTATACCTCCTGAGCCATGCTGACGAGCGAGCCCAGAGCCAACAACAATGCAAAAAGCGCCTTTTTCATAGGAAACAGAAACAAAATGGGCTCCGTCGCGGTAGGCGGTAGCCCATGATGAAGGAATGGATATTAGTGTTTTTTGTTGCGTTCGTGACGGAGCAGATGGCTCGGTTCGAGACTCATACGGTCGGTCTCCAACAGCGAAGCCACGCCTTCGTCGACCCTGCGATTTGCCTCGCAGTCGGGGCAGTGGCACTCCTCATGGTACTCACGCGGCTCGGTATAGGTGGTGATGACACCCTCGAAGTTGCGCAAGATGACCTTGCTGGGGCTCTGCGAGATGACGTAGTTGGGCATGACCGGAGTCTTGCCGCCGCCACCGGGAGCGTCGACAACAAAGGTGGGGATGCAATAGCCGCTGGTGTGGCCACGGAGTCCTTCGATAATCTCGATACCCTTGCTGACGGGTGTGCGGAAATGCTCCAGACCCATCGAGAGGTCGCACTGGTAGATGTAGTAGGGACGCACGCGGTTCTTCACCAAATTGTGCACCAGATTCTTCATCACATGCACACAGTCGTTCACGCCACG
>CACXCY010000036.1 GCA_902766265.1 uncultured Bacteroidota bacterium | reverse complement strand
TTTCAGCGATTGGCTCCTTAGCTCAACTGAATAGAGCATCTGACTACGGATCAGAAGGTTGCAGGTTTGAATCCTGCAGGAGTCACAAAGGATTGGCTAAGATGTCAATCCTTTTTTAGTTGGTAATACTCAGGTGATAAGGTAAGGGGGGCATTACGAAATCTGTCAAATGTATGAATAAGGTAAAGGTAACTGCAATCATTGTCGTCGCTGTTCTTGTGGCGGCGTTGGCCGGTTGGCTGTTGTTGTCGCGGGTGGCTCCGCGTTTCGGTATCTATTTCTTTCCGCCGTCGCCGCAGCGTTATGCGGAGCTGGCACTGGACAAGATGGAGAACGGCATCTATGCGAGCGGAGAGGAATGGAACAGGGCACGGAGCGTTGCGTTGGCCGAGGTGGAGAGCTGCAGGTCGTATGAGGAGACACACGATGTGCTGCGACGGGCGTTGGCTGTGGCTGGCGGGAAGCACTCGGCGTTGCTGACACCGGAGTCGTTGCAGTCGGCTGCCCAGGAGCAGCTGCTGCCTACGGTGGAGGTGGACGGTGATGGCATTCTCATGGTCACGATTCCGCCGTACAGCTCTTCTTCGTCAATGGCTCAGGAGTACGCTGACAAGGTGCTTGCGGCACTCAAGGAGCGGCAATACGCGGGCATCGTGGTTGACTTGCGCGACAATGTGGGTGGCGACATGGGTCCCATGCTTGCCGCTTTGTCGCCGCTGTTGCCCGACGGGCAGCTGATGGCGTTCAATATCAGTGGACGGCAGCGTCCGGTGATGCTCGATGGGGGCCACGTCGCGGGTGGAGGCACGCCGATGACGGTGGAGGACTTCAAGGTGGAGGGTGTGCGGATGGCTGTCCTGCAGAACGGGCAGACGGGCAGTTCGGGCGAGATGACGCTGCTGGCTTTCCGTGGCCTTGGGATGGCGAGGACTTTCGGGGAGCCGTCGGCGGGCTATTGCAGCTGCAACGATTTGTTCCGGCTCTATGACGGCTGTGTGATGCAGCTCACCACGGGCACCGTCAGGGCTCGCACGGGTGAGGAGTTCTGCGAGGACCCGATAGCGCCGGATGTGCTTTCCGACAACCCTGTGGCAGCGGCCAAAGCATGGATTCTCAGCGCTGATTAATAACTGTGCGGGCATGTGGCGGATGGCCGGTTATTGAAAACGCGCTCCCAATTCATTGGAAGCGCGCTTTTTTTCGTGCCCTGCGTGGCGGTGTCGTCGGAGATTTTGGCCTTTTGCCGGAAAAGATATACTCTTTTGTGGAAAAAGATATACTCTTTTGTGGGAAAAGATATACTCTTTTGTGGGAAAAGATATACTCTTTTGGGTGAAAAGATATACTCTTTTGTAGGAAAAGATATACTCTTTTTCGGGGGAAGGTGCTATATCTTGCCCGTGTAGTGGTAGACCTCCTTGTAGATTTGGGCGCGCACCTCGTCAAACTCGCCGTCGTCGAGCTCGTATTTCGACATGATAATCATCGGCACGGCCAGCTCGTTCTTGTAGTAGGAGGGCTGCACGTAGTCCTGCGGGTTCTGTGTGAATCCCAGATCGGTGTAGAACTCCATCCGGTGCTCGGCCTGCTCGGTGACGGGACGTTCGATTTCCAGCACCACCTGGTCGGGATGCTGCAGCATGAAGTTGAGAATGCAGGCCTTGCCCATCCCCTTGTTGCGGTATTCCGTGTCGATGGCAAAGTGCTCGATGTAGGCAAACTCCTCGAAGTCCCAGTAGGTCAGGATGCCGATGGGCTCGTCGTTGTCGATGGTGGCGACAAGGAAGTGGAAGTTCGGCTGCGTCCGCTCCTTCACCGTGGCGAAGGGAGGCCGCTCGTTGTCGGGAAACGACGATTCAAACAGCTCCTTGGCAAAGTGGTTGAATCCAGAATCAGACAGTTCGGTAAATTGTATCATGGCTTTTTTATGTTTTCAAATCAGTCGTTAAAGAATATCATGCCGGTCAGGTCGAAACGCAGGCCGAAGAAATGCTGGATGGCAAACGAGGCATAACCCTGCAGATTTATCTTCTCGCAGGCCAGCGTGTAGCATATCGCCGCCGATGCCGTCCCGGGGATGGCGAAACCGTAGGCCAGCGTGGCAAAGGCACCGTAGCCCAGCCCGCCCTGGTTCATGTACTCGTAGGGCACCGAATAGGCCGACGGCGACTCGCCGCCCCACACATCGAGGATGCTGTAGGTCGCCCCCGCGATGCGAATGTCGTTGCCCAGCACTTTGGTGTTGTTGAACCTTCCGCCGCAGTCCATGCCCAGGTAAGAGCCGTTGCGGAGGTAGAAACGTTTGGACAGCCCCAGGTCGAAAGCGATGCGGCTCTCCTGACCCGCGATGTCGCAAGTCACATAGCGCGTGCCCGAGACGATGCCCGTGCTGTTGTCCCTGCTGATATTGAAGCCGCCCACGGCATTCAGACGGGCATAGTCCACCCGCAGCAGCCACGCCCAGTCCCCGTTGTATTCATAGCGCACCCCGATGTCCAGATTGAAAGCCAGCTTGTAGTGCATGTCGCCATACTCCACCACCGTCAGCGCCCTGTAGTCGCCGATGGCATCGGTAATCTGTCCCGCATTCTTCAGGTTGCGCCAAATCTCCTCGCCATAGGCCTGGCTGTGCAGCACACGGTTGATGGTGTTGGCGTTACCCTCGCTGCCGTTGTAGAAATTGGCGTGCACATCGCTGGCGCGGAGCATCCCCGCGTCGATGGCAAGCGACAGCCCCGACCCTTGCTGGGCCACAGCACGCCCCATCAGGGCGACAGAAAATATAAGGAATATATATATTGCCAAATGCGACTGGCGTATAAGCGGGCCTCCATCGTCGGGGGCTGCCGGTCCCGCGCCGTCGCTACATCGGTCTCGTTCCTTGTCGTTCATGGTTCTTTAAACAATACGGTCGTTAACTACAGTCAATATTATATAAGGTCGTTACGTTTTCTCAAAATGTTCTGGAGCAGGTCGCGTGCTCGGAACAGCTGCACCTTCACCGTGCCGAGAGGCATTTTCATCTCCTCGGCAATCTCCTCGTAGGAGCGTTCCTCGAAGTAGCGGAGCTCGACCATCTTGCGGTAGTGCGGCTTGAGTTGGCCCACCACCTCGCGCAGTATCTCCTTGCGTTGTTCGCGGATAAATTCGTCTTCGGGGTTGCCGATGTCCGACGGCATCTGGAATGCGTAGCTCTCATCGCCGTTGTGGGTGGTCATGTCCTCGATATAGATGGTTTGTATGCGCTTCTTGCGGATGTAGTCGATGCAGTGGTTGGAAGCGATGGTGAAGAGCCAGGTGCTGAAAGCGTAGGTGGGCGTGTAAAGGTGGAGGGAGTTGAACGCCTTGCTGAATGCCTCGATGGTAAGGTCGTCGGCATCGTTGGGGTTGTTGGTCATTTTCAACAGCATCAGGTACAGCGGCTCACGGTACATTTGCATCAAGTCGGCAAATGCCCGTTCGTCGCCTTTCTCGCGAGCCCGGCGTACCAGCTGGTAGTCTCGCGTGGCCTTTTCTGTTGAAAAATTCGGAACTACTTCCATTTCCTTTTTTTATGCAGTAACGTTGTGACGTACAAAATAGTATTTGCGAACAGGAAATAAAGTTCGTACAAGGGTGACCAGATGGCCACTCCCTTCACGTCAAAACGCTTGCTGAGGCGGGAGAATGCGATGATTTGCCATAGTAGTTTTATGGCCACCACGCCTGCCACAATTTCCCACGGGAAGGTGCCGGCCACCAGGAGCAGCACGACGGCTGCATAGAACAGGGTTACGGCAAAGTAGGGGAGTGACAATATCGTTTTGTCCTTGCAACTGTAGTATTTCTTCGTGGAGTAGCGTGCCTTGCGCTGCAGCTGCCACATCTCGTAGGTGGCGCGTGGCTCGCACATCACAAAGGCGTCGGGCTCCAGCACCATCGCGGTGTTCTGCTTGGTAGCATTCTGATTGACAAACATGTCGTCGGCTCCCTCGGGCTCATTATAATGGTTGATAAAGGCACCCTTGTTGAAGAAGAAATCGCGGCGGTAGGAGAGGTTATGGCCTGTGGCGGTGTAGGGGTTGCCCATAATCAGCATGCCGAAACAGGAAGCCGTCGCCGTCAGGTTGTCGTATTGTATCAAGTTGTTGAGCAGCCCCGGTCCTTGCTTTACGCCGCTGTAGCCCATCACGATGTCGGCTCCGTTCATGTAGCCGGTCATCATGTTGCGTATCCAGTTGAAGCTTTTGGGCAGGCAATCGGGTTCGGTGAGCAGGATGATGTCGTTCTTGGCCGAACGGATACCGATGGAGAGCGGGTATTTCTTGCCGCTGAACATATTGACATCCTTGCTGAACGTGATGGGTTTCAGCTGCGGGTAATTCTCGCTGCATACACGCAACACAAACTGAGTGTCGTCGTTCGATGTGTAATCCACCACGACTACCTCGAAATCAGGATAGTCCTGCTCCAATAGGTATACCAGGTTTTCTTTCAGGTATTCGGTCTCGTTATGGGCGGTAATCACCACCGACACCGACGGCAAATCGGCATCAGATATTTCCGATGGCTTGGGGATTTTCTTGTTTTTATACATGCCGACACGCATGTTCACCAGCCCGTAGTACAGCATCAGGAACACAAACGCCACCGCGAGTACAATCAATAATATCAGTGTATATGTGTCGGTTAATACGTTGGAGAAGTCCATTAAAGCTAATATTTGACATTGCAAAAGTAGCCATTATTTCTAAAAAGGTCGTATCTTTGCATCCCATTTTAGGGGGCGTTTTGTCAACCGTTTATCAACATGGGCTGCCTCATGCCCCCGAATGAAGGTAACTGCAATCAGCTAATCGTCTTAATACTATTGTTTTGAACTTTCAACTCATCGCTACCGACAATAAGAGTAATGCCCGTGCCGGTTTGCTGCGCACCGACCACGGCGACATTCCCACGCCTATCTTCATGCCTGTCGGCACCGGAGGCAGCGTCAAAGCCGTTCATCAGCATGAACTGAAGGAGAATGTCGACGCCAAAATCATTCTCGGCAACACCTACCACCTCTATCTGCGTCCGGGTCTTGAGGTGCTGCGTGCGGCAGGTGGCCTGCATCAGTTCAATGGGTGGGATCGCCCGTTGCTGACAGACAGCGGCGGCTTCCAGGTGTTCTCCCTGGCCGACAGCCGCAAGATTACCGAGGAGGGCTGCAAGTTCCAGTCCCATATTGATGGGTCATACCACCTCTTCACCCCGGAGCGCGTTATGGATATCCAGCGTGTCATTGGTGCTGACATCATTATGGCGTTTGACGAATGTGCGCCTGGCGACTCCGATTACCGTTATGCCAAGAAATCGATGGAGCTGACACACCGCTGGCTGGATCGCTGTGTGAAGCGCTTTCGGGAGACGGAGCCGCTTTACGGCTACCAGCAGGCGCTGTTTCCTATTGTGCAGGGCTGCAAGTATGCCGACTTGCGGCGACAGAGTGCCGAATACATAGCGTCGCAGGACGCTCTCGGTTATGCCATTGGCGGCCTGGCTGTCGGCGAGCCGACGGAGATTATGTACGAGATGATTGAGGTTGTCAGTGCCGTATTGCCCAAGGACCATCCGCGCTATCTCATGGGGGTGGGCACACCGGCCAATTTGCTGGAAAGCATAGAGCGCGGTGTCGATATGTTCGACTGTGTGATGCCTACTCGCAATGGCCGCAACGGTATGCTGTTCACCATCAACGGTACGATAAACATCAAAAACAAGAAGTGGGAATCTTGTTTCGACCCCATCACCATCGACGGTGAACCCACCGAGGACGGCTACACTTACGCTTATCTGCACCACCTCATCCGTTCTGAGGAGCTGTTGGGTTTGCAGATAGCCAGTATCCACAACCTTAAATTCTACCTTTGGCTGGTGCGCACCGCGCGACAGCATATCATCGAGGGCGATTACACCTCGTGGAAGAATTCGGTCGTTCCGCGACTCTCACAGCGTGTGTGAGGTCGTAGGGAGGGGGGGGGCTTCATTGTATCATGGAGAGAGCCACATCCATGGCCTTCTTCAATCCCTCAAGGTTCTTGCCTCCAGCTGTGGCGAGGAATGGCTGACCGCCACCGCCGCCCTGCATCTCTTTGCCTGCCGTGCGGACGATGTTGGCAGCGTTCTTGCCGGCATCCACGTGTTGTTGTCCCAGCACCACCATCAGAGAGGGCTTCTCGCCAAAGCCGCTGCCCAGCACAAGCGCCATCTCGGGGTGCTCGTTGCGCAGTTGCAGCATAGCGTTCCTCAACAGGTTGATGTCGCCGTCAATACGTTCCACCACAATGGGGTTGGCAGCCACTTTCTGCTCAAACTCTTTCCTGATGGTCTCAGCTTGCTGTTGCTGGAATTTCTCTATCTGTGCCTGCAGCGTGGCGTTCTCTTCCTGAAGCTTTTGAATGGCGCCCGTCAGGTCTTTGGGATTCTTGAACATCTCTTTTAGGGCGTCGAGCTGGTCTTCGTATTCGTTGACCAGATTGTTGGCGGCCTCGCCGGTTACGGCCTCTATGCGGCGCATGCCGGCGGCCACAGCGGTCTCGTACACGATTTTGAAACTGCCTATATTGCCGGTGGCCTTGACGTGCGTGCCTCCGCAGAATTCGATGCTTTCGGCATATTTGACCACACGCACAAACTCTCCGTATTTCTCTCCAAACAGCGCCATAGCGCCCAACTTCTGGGCTTCGGCGATGGGCATAGCGCGATGCTCCTCCAGCGGTATGTTGCGGCGGATGTCGATATTGACCAGCCGCTCCACTTCGCGGATTTCCTCCTTGGTGAGTTTGGCAAAATGGGAGAAGTCGAAACGCAGGCGGGTGTTGTCGACGCTCGACCCCTTTTGCTCCACATGGGTACCCAGCACAGTGCGCAATGCCTTGTGCAGCAGGTGGGTGGCTGTATGGTTGTTCTCGGTGGCGTGACGGCGTTCGACATCTACTTCGGCGTGGAATGTGGCGTTGAGGTCGCTCGGCAGCTTGGCCACCAGATGCACTATCAGGTTGTTCTCTTTCTTGGTGTCGAGGATGGGGGTCACCTCGTTGTTGGCGCTGATGGTTCCCTTGTCGCCGGCCTGGCCGCCGCTCTCGCCATAGAAAGGCGTTTGGTCGAACACCAGCTGGAAGAACTCCTTGTCTTTGGTTTTGACTTTGCGGTAGCGCACTATCTCCACATCGGTGGCGAGGGTGTCGTATCCCACAAACCGCTCTTCCACCTCGGGATGCACGTTTACCCAGTCGTCGGTGTCGACGCTGGCGGCTGCGCGGCTGCGCTGTTTCTGCTCCTGCAGACCTTTCTCAAAGCCGGCCATATCCACCGTCCAGCCCTTTTCTGCAGCCATGAGCTGCGTGAGGTCGATGGGGAATCCGTAGGTGTCGAACAGCTCAAAGGCAAAAGCGCCGTCGATGACCTTGTCGTTCCTGTCGGTGATGTATTTCTCGAAGCGGATGATGCCGTTGCTCAGCGTCTTCAGGAACGACAGTTCCTCCTCGAGGATGATGTGTTGGATAAGTTCCTTCTGTTGTTTCAGCTCGGGGAACTGGTCGCCCATCTGGCCGACGAGCGTGGGGACGAGGGTGTTGATGAACGGCTCTTTGAATCCGAGGAATGTGTAGCCGTAGCGCACCGCGCGGCGCAGGATGCGGCGGATGACATATCCGGCTTTGGCGTTGCCGGGCAGCTGTCCGTCGGCGATGCTGAAGCTCACGGCGCGGAGATGGTCGGCGCAGACGCGCATGGCGATGTCGGCCTCCTCCTCTTGTCCGTAGGTCTTGCCGGCCTTGCGGGCAATCTCCTGTATCAACGGTTGGAACACATCGGTGTCGTAGTTCGATTTCTTGCCTTGCAGCACCATGCAGAGACGCTCGAAGCCCATGCCGGTGTCGATATGTTTGGCTTTCAGCGGCACCAGCGTACCGTCGGCCAGCCGGTTGTATTGCATGAACACCAGGTTCCAGATCTCTATCACTTGGGGGTTGTCCTTGTTGACGAGGTCGCGTCCCGGTATGCGGGCTTTCTCGTCGGCGTCGCGGATGTCCACGTGTATCTCCGAGCAGGGACCGCAGGGGCCTTGGTCGCCCATCTCCCAGAAGTTGTCCTTCTTCGACCCTCGCAGGATGCGGTCCTCGCTGATATGCTCCTTCCAGTAGTTGTAGGCCTCCATATCCATCTCAAGACCCTCTTTCTCGTCGCCGCCGAACACGGTGACATAGAGGTTCTCCTTGTCAATCTTCATCACTTCGGTGAGAAACTCCCAGCCGTAGGCGATGGCCTCCTTCTTGAAATAGTCGCCAAACGACCAGTTGCCCAGCATCTCGAACATGGTGTGGTGGTAGGTGTCGTGTCCCACCTCCTCAAGGTCGTTGTGTTTGCCGCTGACGCGGAGGCACTTTTGCGAATCGCTCACACGAGGGTAGGGGGCAGGGGCGTTGCCGAGGAAGATGTCCTTGAACTGGTTCATGCCGGCGTTGGTGAACATCAGCGTGGGGTCGTTCTTCACCACCATGGGGGCTGATGGCACGATGTGGTGTTGTTTCGATTCGAAGTACAGCAGGAACTGCCGTCTGATTTCATTGGAGGTCATGTGAAGGAAAATGTTTTTTGGTGCGTTAAGTGCAAAAGGTTCTGTTGGATGTGAGGGCGTTTCGGCGTGGAGCGTCACAGGTCGCGTTCCACAATCAGTATGGCGCTCTGGGGGACGACGAAGTACTTCTCGCCGTTGTATTTTATCTCCACCGCGTTCCGTTGGTTGAAGAGCGCCCAGTCGCCCGGCTGTACCTGCAGCGGCACATACCTTGCCTCGTGGCTCTTGGCGTTCCATTCCTCGCCGTCGTCCATGGTCGGGAGGGCATAACCGGGGCCGCATTTCAGTATGTATCCGCTCTGGATGTCCTCTTTCTCCTGGTAGCCCGCCGGCAGGTAGAGCCCGCTTTGGGTGCGTCGGGCACCATCGTCCGGCTGGATGAGCAC
Organism: uncultured Bacteroidota bacterium; assembly: GCA_902766265.1. Classification (GTDB taxonomy): domain Bacteria; phylum Bacteroidota; class Bacteroidia; order Bacteroidales; family P3; genus Colimorpha. Next base: position 1,038 of record CACXCY010000036.1, on the reverse strand, counting down.
GCGGTCGCCAATAACTATTATTTTATCTAATGTATTTCTCATTTTATAAATAACACATTCAAATGGTTATCGCTGCCAGGGGTAAACCTGGCAAAGGTGCAAATATACGAAAAAATTAGAAAACGCAACGGGCAATAAAACGAATCGTTTGGCGTTCTCACATGACTATGAAGCAAAGTTTACTGTTCCTGCTACTCTTCCCCCTCTCCCTGTTGTGTGCGGCGCAGCCGTCGCTCAACCCCCAGCGTCCCGCATCCTGTTACGACGACAGCGTCAAAGTGGGGCTCGCCCTCAGCGGTGGCGCCGCCAAGGGCTATGCCCACCTCGGATTGCTGCAGGCCTTGGACGAGGCGAACGTGCGTATCGACGTTATCTCCGGCACCTCGATGGGCGCCATTGTGGGTCTCTTCTACGCCGCCGGCTATTCCCCTCGCCAGATTGTGGACATCGCCAAGACCGAAGGCATGCACAAGCTGGGCAACATCGTGAAGTCCAACCACAAGCGCGACGGCGGCTATGCCGATTACCAGCGCCTGCGCCGAATCATATACAAATACATGCCCCACAACTGTTTCGACTCGCTCCACATCCCGTTCTATTGCTGCGCGACCGACCTCAACAACATCTGTGCCAAGCATGTGGGGCACGGTGGGTATTTGGCACAGTACGTCACCGCATCGGCCTCCTTCCCGTTCGTCTTCGCCCCCGTGCGCATCGAAGGTGTCACCTACGTCGACGGCGGCGTGATGGACAACCTGCCCGTCGAGCCGCTCTACGAAGAGGGCTGCTCCATACGCATCGGCTCCTATTTCATGGACGACACCGTCACCACGCAGCTGGAGAAGCGCAACGAGATATGGCTGCGCACCATCTCCGTGCTGGTCGACGCCAACACCTACGACCGCATCCCGTTCTTCACCCACATAGTCCCCATCAACCCCCACGGTTACGGGCAGGCCGATTTCAGCCATATCGACGATTTGTTCCAATACGGTTACGAAGCCGGCCAGAAACTCCTGCAGGAGCACCCCGAGCTCC
>CACXCY010000035.1 GCA_902766265.1 uncultured Bacteroidota bacterium | reverse complement strand
TGGGGATTCGTGTTCAAGTCCCCGTGGCGGGTTATATCGCGGCGGTTTTGGCGCGGCGAAGCTCGAAGTCGCGTCCAAGGTACTTCTCGCGGACGTCGGGGTCGGCGGCCATCTCTTCCGGGGTGCCGTGATGGAGCACGGAGCCCTCGTAGAGGAGGTAGGCACGGTCGGTGATGGAGAGGGTCTCGTGGACGTTGTGGTCGGTGATGAGGATGCCGATATTGCGGTCTTTGAGGTGCGCCACGATGTCCTGAATGTCCTGAACGGCAATGGGGTCGACGCCGGCGAAGGGTTCGTCGAGGAGGAGGAACCTGGGGTCGTTGGCGAGGGCACGGGCTATCTCGGTGCGGCGACGCTCACCGCCAGAGAGCTGGATGCCCTTGCTGCGACGTATCTTGGCGAGACCGAACTCGTTGATGAGCGACTCCAGCTTCTCGCACCGCTGGTCGTGGTCGAGGTCGTTGCGGAACTCAAGGATGGACATAATGTTGTCTTCCACAGTCATCTGCCGGAATACGGAGGCCTCCTGCGCCAGATAGCCCACGCCCATCTGGGCACGGCGATACATGGGCAGGTCGGTAATCTCGGTGTCGTCGAGAAACACCTTGCCTGCATAGGGGCGTATGATGCCCACGATCATGTAGAAGGTGGTGGTCTTGCCGGCGCCGTTGGGGCCTAACAGACCTACTATCTCGCCTTGTTCCACCTTGACGGAGACCGACTTGACGACGGTGCGGTTGCGGTATTTCTTGACTACATTCTCAGTCCTCAGTTCCATAATAGTGCGCTTTGGGGTTCGTCTAACAGCATAATATAACGCGCCGCGAATGGTTTTATTACAGCGGAACGGTTTTAGTTTGCGTTTTTTAAGAAACATTGTTAAAAAAATCTCCATTCATGCGAACTGTTAAAAAGAATGACTATTGCATAAAAATGATTATCTTTGCATTCGATACTCTTCACACGAAATACATAATAAAAACTAAAAAACAGCTGATAATGAAAGACATCTTTGAAAGAATCAAGGAATCCACCGGTGGTCCGCTGGGCCAGTACAGAAAAATGGCCGACGGTTATTTCTATTTTCCGAAGCTCGAAGGCGAGCTGGGACCCGAAATGATGTTCAACGGCAAAAAGGTTTTGAACTGGAGTTTGAACAACTACCTGGGACTGGCGAACAATCCCGAGGTGCGTGAGGCCGACATCGAGGGCGCACGCCGCTGGGGCCTCGCCTACCCAATGGGTGCCCGCATGATGAGCGGCAACACTTCGCTGCACGAAGAGGTGGAGCACATGCTCTGCGAATACACCCACAAGAAATACGGCTATCTGCTGAACTTCGGCTACCAGGGTCAGATATCCATCCTCGACACCATCGTCTCGCTGCGCGACGTCATCGTGTACGACAGCGAGGCACACGCTTGCCTGATTGACGGTTTCCGCGTGACGGGTGCCAAACGTTTCAAATACCAACACAACGACATCGAGAGTTTGCGCAAGCAACTCACCCAGGCCACAGCGCTGGCCGAGAAACAGGGCGGCGGCGTGCTGGTGGCCACGGAAGGTGTGTACGGCATGGAGGGCGACCTCGGCGCACTGGACAAGATCTGCGCTCTGAAAAAAGAGTTCAACTTCCGCATTCTCATCGACGACGCCCACGGCATGGGCGTGATGGGTCCCGAAGGACGTGGTACACATACCCACTTCCACTGCGAGGACGACATCGACCTCTATTTCTGCGCTTTTGCCAAGACGATGGCCATCATCGGCGGCTTCATCGGCTGCAACGACCCCGACATCATCACCTATCTGCGCTTCAACATGCGCAGCCAAATATACGCCAAGAGCTTGCCCATGCCTATCGTATGGGGCGTGAAACGCCGTCTGGAAATCATCAACCAGCACCCCGAGTACCGCGAGAAGCTGTGGAACCTGTCCAACTACCTGCAGAAATCGCTGAAGGAGGAAGGTTTCAACACCGGCGTGACGGAAAGCCCCGTGACCCCCGTGTTCTTCCCCGGCGACGTCAACCAAGGCACCAACGTGGTGGTGGATCTGCGCGAGAACTACGGCATCTTCTGCTCCATCGTGGTCTATCCCGTGGTGCCGAAGGGCCAGATTATGCTCCGCATCATCCCCACGGCCGTCCACACCATGGAACAGGCCAACCGCACCATCGAAGTGTTCAAGGAGGTGAAAAAGAAACTCGACGCCGGTGTCTACAACAAGCCCATGCCCGACATGCATATTGAGAAACGGATTTGAATTTATTCAATGATTTTCTTATGACATCTAAACGGTGCTTTTTTCACGGTATTTCGGTTACAATGGTGGCATGCCTGCCGAACTTGATGAGGCAACCCCATTGCGCCCTCAATACCGTAAAAAAATCCCTCGTTTACATGCCTAACAATTCTCATCAATAAAATCAAAACCGTTTCTGGGAAAAAATAACTCCGTATGAAATACCAATTAGTCTGCAAACAATGCGGTGAGATCATCGGATCCTTTGCCGAGTGGTTTGCCAACGACCAACGATGCCGTTGCGGGTCGAACTATGCCGAAGTGGTATACCCCGAAGCCGACTACCGTCGTCTGCCTGAATATTTCAAGGGCGAGGTGAAGAGTTTCCTCGACTATTTCGACTACCTGCCCTTGGAACACCGCGAGAACGTGGTCACATGCGGCGAAGGCGCCATACCTATGGAACGCTGGGAACACATGGAACGCGAAGCACGGGAACGCTACGGTGTCGACTGCAAGGTGTATATGTACCGCAACGACCTCAACGGAGGCACCCACTCGTTCAAGGATGTGAGCGGAGCCCTCGCGGCATCGGTGATGAAGGAGCACGGCGTGAAGGAGTACTGCCTCGCCTCGACGGGCAACGCAGGCACCGCCTACGCCACCTACCTGGCCAAAGCCGGCGTGCACTTCACCTGCTTCAGCCCCCGATGGGTGGACGAGAAGACACAGGAGTGCATCCGCCAGACAGGACAGACCCTCGTGGTGAGCCAAGGAACCTACGGCGACGCCAAAACCGAGGCGGCTGAATACCACAAGAGCCACGGGGTGATGATGTCGTGCGGAAACACCGACCCCATACGCATTGAGTCGAAACGCACCATCGTCTTCGAATGCCTGCGGCAACTGGGACAGCTGCCCACGGTATATATGCAGGCAGTGGCAGGCGGCACCTCGCCCATAGCCCTGGAGAAGGGCTTCCGCGACATACGCGCCGACTACCCCGAACTGCACCTCCCGCGCATGATCCTTGTGCAACAGGACGAGTGCGACCCCATGGTCACCGCGTGGGAATGGGCCAAGGAACACAACTTCCCCGTCGGCTTCGAGAAACACTACGAGCCCAAGAAGGACTGCCATACACGCATCGGCATCCTCACCGCCGCCAACCCGGGCAACTACCCCATCGTGGCGCCGCTGGTACGCAACAGCGGCGGCGACTTCGTGCGGGTGGAGGAGGCACGCCTGCCACAATACGGCCGTCAGATGCTGCGCGAGAGCGGCGTGCTGATGGGGCCGGCATCGGTGGTGTGCTACGCGGGATTCTACCGCGCCCTGGAGCAAGGACTCATCAAACAAAACGATGTGGTGCTGCTCAACGCCGGCGAGGGTTCGCAACGCTCGCAATGGTTCGTCGACGCAGTAGCCCAATGCCAATAAGAACACCCCATTGGATATTAAAACATGGCTAAAAAATTCCAAGACAAAGTAGTGTGGATTACGGGTGCTTCGTCGGGCATCGGCGAAGCGACGGCCTACCGCTTTGCACAGGAGGGGGCACGACTCATCGTGACCGCCCTCGAAGCCGACCTGCTGGAACATGTGACGGCACGCTGCAAAGCGTTGGGAGCCCCCGATGCCGCTGCGCTGCCCTTCGACCTGTCGCGCACCGACGAGCTGGAGAGATTGGCAGAACAGGCGTGGGACACCTTCGGCCACATCGACGTCTTCTACAACAACGCCGGCATCAGCCAACGCGGCACCACGGTGGAGACCGAAATGAGGGTTATCCGCAAGGTGATGGACGTGGACTACTACGCCCCTGTGGTGCTGACCAAGGCGGTGCTGCCCCGCATGGTGGCCCGTGGCGGCGGACAGCTGGCGGTAACCACCAGCATCGCCGGACTCTTCGGATTCCCGCAGCGCTGCGCCTACTGCTCGGCCAAACACGCCCTCTACGGCTTCTTCGAGACGGTGCAGGCCGAATGCTACAACGACAATATCCGCGTCACCATCGTATGCCCCGGTCGCGTGAGGACCAACATCTCGCTCCACGCCTTGGAGAAAGACGGCCGTCAGCACGGCACGATGGATGCCGGACAGGCGGGAGGCATCACCCCTGAGAAGGCCGCCCGTCAGATAGTGAGAGCCATCTACCGCCGACGCCGCGAGATACGCGTGGGCAGCAAAGAACTCCTGATGGCTCAAATCAAACGCTTCTTCCCCGGACTCTGCGCCCGCCTGGCGCGCAAGATTAAGCCGATGTAGGAAGCACCACCCATGAGGCAATTATTTCAAACCTATTATTAATTCTAAAAAAGACAAGACCATGAAAAAGATTCTTATGACAGCCCTGATGGCATTTATGACCCTGGGGCTCCTCGTTGGCTGCGAGGAGGAAACCGTCGTCGGCGGCAACGGCACTGGGAACGGTGGCGGCAACGGTGACAACGGTGGCAACGGCGGTGGCACCAGTATCGAATGGGTGAAGTACTGCAGCGACAACTGCGGTCTCTCCTTCGAGGCGGTGAGAGCCGACCTCCAAGCCAAAGGGTTCAACCTGCAGAGCGAACGAGCCAATCAACCGCTGGGCGGCGATGTTGTCTACGACGCCTACGTCTACCTAAAAGGCGGCGACATCGTGAGTGTGGCCGTGATAGGCGGCACCGTCAAGCAGGTGAGCCACTCCGAGACGGCAGACATTCCCCGTCACTTGGAGTTCGTGCGCCAACTGCCGTCGCACATCAGCGGCAGCCCTGAATTTGACGGCAACATCACCCTGACGACTATCGACAGCGAAATCACCGACGAGGACTACACCGACCTCAACACCTACGTGGCGGCTGTTCAACAAATACCATCGGCCGACTTGGAGCGGGCCAACGCCATCAGCTTGGAGGGCACCCTCCACACCAGTGCCAAATCCCTGATGTGCAACTACACGAAATACGGCTCCCACGCCGTGATGGTGACCGCCAGCATCGATGAGTTCAACCCCCATGCGGATTGACGCTGGCTGTAACGAGAAAGGACACTAACATTAACTAAAAAACTAACAATACCATGAAAATTCAGAACAAAATGATGGCCGAGTGCTTGGGCACTTTCTGGCTTGTGTTGGGCGGCTGCGGCACAGCCCTGTTCGGACATGTGGGATTCCTCGGCGTAGCCCTTGCTTTCGGGCTCACCGTGGTGACGATGGCCTACGGCATAGGCCATATCAGCGGCGCCCATCTCAACCCCGCCGTATCGCTCGGCGTATGGGTCAACGGACGCATGAGTTTCAAAGACATGCTGCTCTATTGGGTGGCACAGATAATGGGCGCCATCATCGCAGGTGCCTTGCTGCTCGTCATCTGGCGCAGCACAGGTGCCGAGGGCACAGGCGTCTTTGCCGCCAACGGCTACGGCGCTGCCTTCCAGACCGCTGCCGGTGAGGGCTACCAAGCCATCAGCTGCGGTGGTGCTTTCCTGGTGGAGGCCCTGCTCACCTTCGTGTTCCTGATGGTGATACTCGGTGTCACCGACGAGCGTCACGGCAACGGCAAGTTCGCCGGTCTCGCTATCGGTCTCACCCTGACGCTTATCCACCTCGTCAGCATCCCGCTGACCAACACCAGCGTGAACCCTGCCCGCAGCATCAGCCAGGCCCTCTTCGCCAACACTGACGGCTGGAGCGCCTGTGGCCAACTGTGGCTCTTCATCGTGGCTCCTCTGGTAGGTGCCGCCGTGGCTGGCTGCTGCTACAAGTGGCTCGCCCCCAAAGAAGCATAAGAATTTCTTTAAAAATGCCACCTGCCGACCTGATGGCCGACAGGACAAAGATGCCCCGTAGATGTTGGCATTAGCCGACTCTGCGGGGCCTTTGTTTCGGCTGCGGGAAGAATGGTGGGTGCGGTGCTGCACCTGTATGCGTTCCTGCGCTCGGCCAAGGGTCGCACGTCGGACTCCGTCCATCGGGCGCTGACGCTCTGAGGCGGTCGGAATACATTGTATCTCAGTGAGAATAAGGACGGACACGGGTGCCGTGTGTGAAAAAAATTCACATTTTTTGGCTCCCTTTTATATTTTTTTAGTACTTTTGCAAAATCAAAACCTAATTACACAAACCAATGAAAACATACAGAGAATACAAAGAAGAAGCCCGCGCCACGCTGCGTGGCCACTGGGGCAAGATGGCTCTTGCCACATTAGTTTACACCTTGATTGCCGGCATCTGCGGAAGCATACCCTTCGCCAATTTCGCCTTGATAATCCTGGTTGGTATGCCCTTGGGCTACGGATTCTACCTGATGTTCCTCAAGTTCGACCGCGACCAGACGACCGACACGGTGGGCAGCATCTTCGACGGCTTCAAGACCTACGGCCGCGCTATCGGCGTGCCGCTGCTGATGGCTGTGTACATCTTCCTGTGGACGCTGCTGCTCATCATCCCGGGCATCATCAAGTCCTACGCCTACAGCCAGGCCTACTTCCTCGCCAAAGACCATCCCGACTGGTCGGCCGAGAAGTGCATCCACGAAAGCCGCATGATGATGCAGGGCCACAAGTGGCGCCTCTTCGTGCTCGACCTGAGCTTCATCGGCTGGTTCCTGCTGGGATGCCTCTCGCTGGGTATCGGATTCCTGTGGATTGAGCCCTTCTTCTACGCCACCCGTGTGAAGTTCTACAACGAGCTGCTGCGCGAGAAGAACGAGCAAGCCGCTCCCGCTGCTGCTGAAGCCACCGCCGCTGTCTAAGCGACGCTGCTCCGGCGACAGCCATACGACAACAGGCGCCGCCCCACCGCGTGGGGCGGCGCTTCGTTTCTGCCGCCGCGAAAGCCGCCAAAAAAAAGCGCCCCTAAGGTTTAGGGACGCCTCCAAATACATCGATTTGAAATAGTAAGCACGCCTAAATAACGAGGGGTCTACAATTTTATTGAGTCATCTGCGTTTTTTTAGTGTTAAAAGATATGAAAGGGATGCTCACACACTATGACCGACACCGCGCGAAGTCAGCCGTAGCAACGACTTTGGGCGTTGTGATGTTCTCCGCGATAATTTTTCTCACGGGCGGTTGCGCCAAGCAGGGCTACCCCTCGGGCGGTCCCCAGGACAGGACGCCGCCCCTGGTGAGCAAGGCCACGCCGCCGAACGAGACGACCGACTTCCACGCCAAGCAGTTCTTCGTCGAGTTTGACGAATATGTGGTGCTGCGTGACGCAGCCAACAACGTGCTGGTGTCGCCGCCGATGGACCCCAAGCCCGAATACGTCAACAAGGGACGCGGCATCCTCGTGCGGCTGCGCGACACGCTGCAGGCCAACACCACCTACCTCTTCCAGTTCAAGGAGGCCGTGGCCGACTTCACCGAAGGCAACGTGCTGCCGTCGCTGGAATACGTCTTCTCCACGGGAGGGAGCATCGACAGCATGACGCTCTCGGGCCGCGTGGTCGACGCGCAGACGCTGACGCCGCACAAGGAGAGCGTCACCGTGCTGCTGTTCGACACCACGCTCGACTCCGCCTCCTTCCTGCCGCCCGACACCACCCTGAAGCCCGCACCGCGCACCATAGCACCCCTCTACCAGACCCGCTGCGACAAAGAGGGGCACTTCCGCTTCAACTACATCAAGCCCGGCCAGTACCGCCTCCTCGCCATCGAGGACGGCGACAAGAACCTCCTCCTCGGCATCGACGAGCCGATGGCTTTTCTCGACACCGTGGTGACCGCCCTGACGATGCCCCGCACCGTTGACAGCGCCGCCGACACGACGCACGCCACCGACACCCTGCCGCCCGCCCACCTGCTGCTGATGTCGGCACCCGACCACACGGCGCAGCGCGTCACGACGAGCGACTTCACGCAGAAGGGGCGCGCCATCGTCGTCACCGCCCGCCCGATGGAGGCGCCACGGGTGGAGAGTTTGGGCGACGCCGTGGTGTGGCACCTCAACCCCTCGCGCGACACTCTCACCCTCTGGACGCGTCTCGCCGCGACCGACTCGCTGCGCCTCGTGCTGAGCGACACCAGCGGCCTGCACGACACCCTACGGATGCGCTACCGCCCCGTCAAGACACCCCGCCTGTCGGCCACCTCGGCGACGGCACTCAAAATCGCCTGCAACTGCGAGGGTTCCCTACCCTACTACGACACGGTGCGGCTGCAGTTCAGCATCCCCGTGCAACTGCACACCTCCGACACGCTGCCGCTCGGCGCCCTGTGGTGCCTGGCAAGCGACAGCACGACGAGCGACACCGTGGCCCTGCGGCCCGACAGCAACACCCTCGCCCTCTGGGACGGCACCCTCTCGGCCACCGCCGACTGGACCCCCGAGCCGGGCAAGAAATACACCCTGCGGCTCCTCCCCGGCGTGCTGCACGACCTCTACGGCCAACAGAACGACACGATGGTGTGGATTACCAAGGTGAGCCAACCCGAACAATACGGCAACCTGAGCGTCACGCTGACGGGCAGTACGGAACGCCACATCGTGGAACTGCTCAACGAGAAAGGCGACGTGCTGCAACGCCGCCCGGCAAGCGACAAGGTGGTGTTCCCCCACCTCAAGCCCGCCAAATACCGCCTCCGCGCCTTCGACGACCGCAACGGCAACGGACGCTGGGATGCCGGCGACTTCTACAAGAACCTGCAACCCGAACGGGTGACCTACTTTGAGAAACTGCTGGACGTCCGCGCCAACTGGGACTTTGAAGAAAAATGGACGATAGAGGATTAGGGGGCGAACCCATGAAAAAGAAACTGCTGTCGGGACTCTTCTGGGTGCTGCTGCTCAACCTGCTCATCAAGCCGTTCTGGCTGCTGGGCATCGAGGTAGGGGTGCAGAACGCCGTGGGCGCCGAACAGTACGGCTTCTACTTCGCCATCTTCAACCTTGCCTATATCTTCAACATACTGCTCGACATGGGGGTGACCAACTTCAACACCCGTAACATCGCGCAGTATCCGCAACTGATAGACAAACACCTCTCGGGCATCCTGTGTCTGAAGGTGATGCTGCTGGGGCTCTTTGTGCTGGTCACCTTCAGCGTGGGGCTGCTCCTGGGCTACGACTCGCGGCAGTTCGTGCTGTTGGCGTGGCTGTGCCTAAACCAGTTCCTCAACTCGCTCATCCTCTACCTGCGCTCCAACTTCGAGGGGCTGCTGCTGTTCAAGGCCGACAGCGTGCTCTCCATCATGGACCGCGTGCTGATGATAGCCATCTGCGGCGGGCTGCTGCTGTGGCGGCGCGACGGATTCGCTATCGAATGGTTCGTCTACGCGCAGACGGCGGGCTACGTCGTCACCGCCCTCGTGGCGCTAATTATCCTGGCGCGTAAGACAGGGCTGCGCCGCCTGCGGTGGAGCCGCCCCTTCGCCCTCGCCATACTCAAGAAAAGCGCCCCCTTCGCGCTGCTGGTGCTGCTCATGGCGAGCTACAACCGCATCGACCCTGTGCTCATCGAACGGCTGCTGCCCGACGGCACAGGCAACTTCCAGGCAGGCATCTACGCAGGTGCCTTCCGTCTGCTCGACGCGCTGACCATGGTGGCCTACCTCGTCAGCGTGCCGCTGCTGCCCGTCTACGCCCGCCTGACGGCCAAGAAAGCGCCGTCGACAGCCGAGCACGCCGAGTTGCGCGACATCACCCGCATGATCTTCTCCCTGATGATGGTGTTTGCCGTCAGCGTGGCCGTCACCTGCTCCTTCATGAGCGAGCCGCTGATGGCGCTGCTCTACAGCGAGCATGTCGCCGAGTCGGCCCGCGTGTTCCGCATCCTCATCTACGGCATCATCCCCATCGCCGTCACCTACGTCTTCGGCACGCTGCTCACCGCCAACGGGAGCTTGCGGCAACTCAACCTCCTGGCCACCACGGCCCTCGCACTCAACATCGGCGTCAACCTGCTGCTCATCCCGCGGCTGCAGGCCTACGGATCGGCATGGGCCAGCATCACGGCACAGAGCTTCATGGCGGCAGCACAGGTGGTGGTGGCACTACGCATCTTCCACATCACTCCCCAAGCCCGCTACGTGGTGCGGCTGCTCGCCTTTGTGGCCATCGTGGTGGCGGCCAACATCGCGGCCACAGGGCTGCTGCAGGGCGTGACGTGGTGGGCACAGGGCATCGCCGTAGCCGTAGTGGCCGTTGCCAGCGGCTTCGCCCTGCGGCTGGTCAACCTCAAAGAAATACAGTCAATCCTGCAGAATGGATAGATTCCACACGATAAGTTTCTAAATTTTCTGCCCCATCACCTTCCATATCGGAAAAATAGCGTATCTTTGCAAAACCTTTTCCAAGAACAAAAACACCAACTATGAATATCGACGCAACAACACAAGCCAATGTGCAGACGTGGCTCAACGGCTCCTACGACGAAGCAACCAAGCAGGCCATCCGCGACATGATGGAACACAACCCCGAAGAACTCAACGAGAGTTTCTACCGTAACCTGGAGTTCGGCACGGGCGGGCTCCGAGGCATCATGGGCGTGGGCACCAACCGCATGAACAAATACACGGTGGCTATGGCTACGCAGGGACTTGCCAACTACGTGAAGAAGTGCTTCAGCGACATCGCCCAACCCAAGGCCGCCATATCGCACGACAGCCGCAACCATAGCCGCGAGTTTGCCGAAATCACCGCTCACGTGCTCGCCGCCAACGGATTCAAGGTCTATCTGTTTGAAGCCCTGCGTCCCACCCCCGAACTCTCGTTTGCCGTGCGCTACTTCGGCTGCCAGACAGGCGTGATGCTCACCGCCTCGCACAATCCCAAGGAGTACAACGGCTACAAGGCCTACTGGGACGACGGATGCCAGCTGGTGTCGCCCCACGATACCAATGTCATCGACGAGGTGTTGAAAATCAAGAAACTCGAGGATGTGAAGATGCATGGTGGCGAGGAGAACATACAACTCGTAGGCGAAGAGGTGGACAAGGCGTTCCTGACTCATGTGGAGAAGAACGCACTCCATCCCGAACTCATACGCAAACACCACGACATCAAGATAGTGTACACGCCTCTCCACGGCACAGGCATCACCATGATACCCCGCGCCCTCGAGATGCTGGGGTTCACCAACGTCAACATCGTGAAGGAACAAGCGACGCCCGACGGCAACTTCCCCACCACCCCGTCGCCCAACCCCGAAGAGCACGCCGCCATGGAGATGTCGGTGAAGCTGGCCAAGGAGATAGACGCCGACATCGTCTTCGCCTCCGACCCCGATGCCGACCGCGTAGGCGTGGCTGTGAAACGCCCCGACGGCGAATGGATGCTCCTCAATGGCAACCAGACGCTCAGCATGATTGTCTACTACCTGTTGCGCGAATGGAAGGAGACCGGCCGCCTCACAGGCAAGGAATATATCATCAAGACCATCGTCACCAGCGAACTGCCCGCCGAGATAGCCAAACGCTGCGGAGTGAATGTCTACGACGTGCTGACGGGCTTCAAGTTCATCGGCGACAAGATACGCGAGAAAGAGGGCAGGGAGGTCTTCATCGGCGGCGGCGAAGAGAGCTACGGATATATGATAGGCGACTTCGTGCGCGACAAGGATGCCATCAGCGCCTGCTGCAT
>CACXCY010000034.1 GCA_902766265.1 uncultured Bacteroidota bacterium | reverse complement strand
GAACAATATCACGAACACGGAGTTCGTGGTGGGCGACATGGCGAAGATCTTCACCGACCAGTTCATCGCGCAGCACGGGAAGCCGGACGTCATCATCTCCGACCCGCCGCGCGCCGGCATGCACCCGAACGTTATCGAGCAGCTGCTGAAACTGGAGGTTCCTCGTATCGTCTATGTGAGCTGCAACCCCGCCACGCAAGCCCGCGACCTCACCCTGCTCGACCCGAAGTACCGTGTGGAGAAGGTGCAACCCGTGGATATGTTCCCGCACACGCAGCACGTCGAGAACGTGGTGCTGCTGAAACTGAAAAAACAATGATTAACTATAGGTATTAGTTCTACCCTTTTTCCAAGATAATCTTTTGTTAAAATTGCTATTTTTGCTTCCTTAAATTCTATATTAAATTAAATCAATAACAATATGATAGACAATAATTTGAAATACAAAATCGACGACATGAGTTTGGCAGAATGGGGGCACAAAGACATTGATGTATCCCAAAAAGAGATGCCAGGTCTGTTGGCTATCCGTGAGAAATATGGAGACAGCAAACCATTGAAGGACGTGCGCATCATGGGTTCTCTCCACATGACTATTCAGACAGCTGTACTGATAGAAACGTTGACGCATCTCGGCGCGGAAGTGCGCTGGTGCAGCTGCAACATCTTCTCTACCCAGGACCATGCCGCCGCCGCCATCGCCGACAACGGAGTTAGCGTGTTCGCATGGAAGGGCGAATCGCTGGAGGATTACTGGTGGTGTACCGTGAATGCCCTCTCGTTCCCTGGCGGAAAAGGACCGCAACTCATCGTTGATGATGGCGGTGATGCCACCTTGCTCATCCACCTCGGCTGCAAGGCCGAAGACGACCCGACTGTACTCGATGCCAAACCCGAATCACACGAGCAGGCCGTTATTTTCAACACATTGAAGCAAGTGTTAAAAGAAGATCCACACCATTGGCACAATATGGTGAAGGAGATTAAGGGTGTTTCGGAGGAGACCACCACTGGCGTGCATCGTCTGTATCAGATGATGGAGCGTGGCGAACTGCTCTTCCCCGCTATCAATGTCAATGATTCCGTGACAAAATCCAAATTCGACAACAAGTACGGTTGTCGTGAATCCCTTGCTGACGGCATCAAACGCGCCACGGATGTGATGGTGGCCGGCAAGGTTGTGGTCGTGTGCGGCTACGGCGATGTGGGCAAAGGCTGCGCACAGGCCATGCGCTCTTACGGCGCCCGCGTCATAGTCACCGAGGTTGATCCTATCTGCGCATTGCAGGCTGCCATGGAGGGCTTTGAAGTCAAAACCGTGGAGGACGCGCTCGACGAAGGCAACATCTACGTCACCTGCACTGGCAACTGCGATGTCATCACCGTGGATCACCTCAACAAAATGAAGGATCAGTCCATCGTCTGCAACATCGGTCATTTCGACAACGAAATCCAAGTCACAGCTTTTGAAAGTCAACCAAACATCACGAAGCGCAATATCAAGCCACAGGTCGATGAATACATCTTCCCTGACGGTCACTCCCTCTTCATCTTGGCGGAAGGCCGCTTGGTGAACTTGGGTTGCGCCACCGGACATCCCTCTTTCGTGATGAGCAACTCCTTCACCAACCAAGTGATGGCACAGCTCGACTTGTGGCAACACGACTACAAGGTAGGCGTTTATAACCTGCCGAAACACTTGGACGAAGAGGTCGCCCGCCTGCATTTGGGCAAAATCGGAGTCAAACTGACGAAGCTCACACAAAAGCAAGCAGACTACATCGGTGTAAAAGTCGAAGGTCCGTATAAAACGGATGCTTACCGATACTAAATAGCTAAAATAACAACGTTTAAGGCCACCTTGCCGATTTGATTACGGTAAGGTGGCCTTAATCCAATTTTCACTCTATCCACAACGCACATTCCCCCACCGATGGGGGATGTCATTTCTGTCAAGAGGATACTGCGTCCTACAGATTTTCATTCTTTTGGATGAAGTCTCTTTGTAGCCAAGTTTTCGGTAGATTTTTCGGGCCTGCTTCGACAGTTCGTCGTGGGGGCGTTTCGCCATTGCTTGTTCGCATGCATGGCGGCAAACGAGAGTTGGGTGTGACAATTTGACAAAGCCCTTAATCCACAACCTTAACGATCGAGCCCGGGCGCGGCTCTTCAACAGGGTCAATGTCCCGGTCATACTCTTTCGAATCGCTGATCTCTACGAAACAGAGTCTTTCCCGGTCGTAATCCCAGTGTGCCACGGGATACCACCGGTTCATCAGCCTGACATGTGCCTGCACTTCCTCTTCCCAGCGATCCGGCGGAAAACCATACTTCAAGACGCGGAGATATTCTTCGAAGCCCTGGAGCCTCGAGTCTTCTATCGCATTGTAGTCATAATGGCGGTGTTCAACAAAGTACCATTGACCGTCTTTCGCATAATCCCTGTAATACCGCCACACCTTTTTTTCTCTCGGTGTCTTTTCGTCGAGGAAGTAACAAATCCTTTTAAGCACCCACCAGCGCAGTTCCTCCTCGTTCTCCGCTCGGAACACCTCTATGTCCGGCCCACCTCTCTCCCCTTCATGCATCACGGTCAGACCGTTCAAGTAATAGCCGTTGAATTCTCTAATCGGATCGTTTGCATATTCTTCCGGGAGATGCGCCTTGATCCATTCCTCATTCTTTTT
>CACXCY010000033.1 GCA_902766265.1 uncultured Bacteroidota bacterium | reverse complement strand
ACATATGTTCCCTGCGCTATGAACATATGTTCGTAGCCACATGAACATATGTTCGTGGGCCGATGAACATATGTTCATTTTTCTCGATAGAAATTTGTCGTTTCCTGAAATTGGCTGATTGATTACTGAGTTCTCCAGCTCAGCTGACGCGCTCACAGAGGGAATAGGTGAGTCCCATGTCCTCCTTCTCGAGGTCGCTGCAATTTCTCTCCTGTTTCTTCAAATCATCGACATCGTATTCATCGATACTACCATCGTATTTGTAGCAGCGACAAGTCTTACCACAAGAGAGAACAAGGCATGCAACAAGTGCTATGGAAGAAAGAATAAACAGACGCTTCATAACAGGTTATTTGATATGGGATACGAAATCGACAAGGGCACTCTCGGATATATTGCCACCATAGGCACCCGCCACCGAATCGCCCGTCCACAATACCACCAGCGGAAAACGTCCGTAGGTGATGTGGACAAAAGTAGTGCGGTCTAACGGTAGTTCAGCGACACGACGCGACTGTGAACGGCGATAGAAATCAGAGAAATCGGAAGAGTCATTGCCGGGAAAGACATTGAGGAAGCAATCGTCAGCCAGACCGTTACGGTCGCGGATAGCTTCAAGCTTATGTGCTGCCGACTGGCAGTGGGTACAGTAGACGCTGAAGAAAGATATCACGCAGGGACCGTCGACCGACGACAGCGCGCCGTCGGGTGCAAGTTGCTCGCGGAAGATCTCCTCGTTGAACGAATACTGACGTGCTCGGAGAGTCCAGTCTTCGGGAGCCGTAGTGACCGCAGCCACCGTAGCAACAGGAGCCACCAGCGCGACCAACAGCAGCCACCAACGGGCACGCCAGAGGATGCGAAAATCCACATGACTCCACAGCAGCAGCGACGACAGAGCCCCTACAACAGCCATGCACACGGCAACGGCGATAAGGGCATACAGGTCGGCATAAATCAGATGCACCACCCCGGCAAACCCCAATGCCACCAGCAACGCTTCGGGCAGCAACGCCAATGGTGCCGCCAGCCACCAGCGTGGCCTCCAACCGCCGTCGGCATATCGCCATACGAAGAGCAGCAAGAGTATGAGCACAGCGTTTTTCAACAGCGACTGCGCCGGAGTGAACCCTGCCACCTCTCCAAAGCAATGACAGTCGTCGGTACGGCCGAGAAGCATCACATAAACAAGGAACAGGGAGAATAATATCAGCACAACAAAGTTGGTCAGGCAGGCCTGACGGTGGAACTTGTTGGAAAGCAGCCACGCGCCCAACAGCAACTCACCGACGATTACCGCACGTGCCAGCACGAACGAGGCACCGAGCGAGAAGAAACGGAAGGTATAGATATAAACCTCAAAATTCTCTACCGACACCAGCTTAGCCGATGCCGAGAAAAGAAAGAGCATGCCGAGCAGCATCTTCAACACCGTCGCCGATGCGGAGAGGATGGGACGCATAACGTGAGTTAGTACGGGAGGTTGTCAATAGAAGAGATATCCCCTCGAGGTATCTCCTGACAATAATAGTGGTGCACGCTGTCAATCTCGAACGAGCCCGTATTGGTCATACGTTCAATGCCAATCTGTTTGATTTGCTTGCAGTCCAATCCCTTGTCGACATTGACGATGATGGTGTCTATAGCAGTCTCGTCAATATCCACACAACGGCAGTAATGGTCGCTATGACATGCGCCGACGGCGGCCAGTGCGGCTATAGCCACAGGAATAAATATCTTTCTTGCTTTCATCATTCTGCGTTTTTAAACTCGTAACCGGTACAAACCACCGTGTCGGTGATGCGGGTATGGATGTTGTCGTGATTGGAATAGAGGAAACGGATATCCTCGCAGTTGCCTTTGTCGAGAGCGAAATAGCGCACAGCATTGTCGCCTATCACAGAGCAGCGGCAGACGGAATCCTTCTTGCAGGATGCTATAGTCAGCAGGGCGGCACATCCCAGAAATAACATCACCTTCTTCATCATGAGTATGGATATTTTATATAATGTTTCAATTTGCAAAAGTAACACTTTTTTCTCACTTGGCAAAAAAGTTGTATCACGACCGTGAGACAACACGCGCCAACATCAGTCCGTCACGTATCGGGAGCAACAGGTTCTCCACCCGTCTGTCATGCTGCACATAGTCGTTGAATTCGCAAAATAGCAGCGTGTCTTTGTCGCTCGCCGACACATCGGAGAGCACCTTGCCGCTCCAGAGGACGTTGTCAATGACAATAAACCCGCCGATATTCATACGCGGCACCAGCATGTCATAGTACCGTGGGGTGTTGCGCTTGTCGGCATCGATAAAGGCCAAATCGTAGCGTTCGTCGATGGTGGGTATCACCTCGAGGGCCGGTCCGATATGGAGTCGCACCTTCTCCCCCACCCTTGCAGCAGCGAGCGCATGCCGGATGATATCTTCGCACTCCTCATCGGCCTCGATAGCATGAAGAACGCCATCATCGGCGAGTCCCTGCGCCAGACAGACGGTGGAGTAACCCACATAAGACCCAAGTTCCACCGCGCGGTGAGGACGCACCATCTGGCTCAGCATCTGCAACAGGCGTCCCTGGTAGGCACCGGCAATCATGCGCGGCTGCGCCGTGTTGAGATGCGCCCAGCGGTTCAATTCCCGCAGCGGCGGCTGTTCAGGCGTGCTGTGGGCTTCGGCATATTCCTGCGCCTTCGGATGGGTGATATCACATGTGGCAGTTGTCATCGGGAATGGGAATTAGAGCGAACGTAACAACTCTTCGAGCGACACCTCGTCCTTGATAAGCACCTCGCGGGCTTTGGAACCGTTGTATGGACCCACAATGCCGACCGCCTCAAGCTGGTCGACAATACGTCCTGCGCGGTTGTAGCCCAGTCCCAGCTTGCGCTGCAGCAGCGACGTGGAGCCAAACTGGCTGGCCACCACCAGACGGGCGGCATCGTTGAACATCTCATCCTTCTGTTTGGGGTCGAAGTCCTTATTGGGCTCCTCATTCTCATCCAGATATTCAGGAAGGAGGAAACCATCTGGATAGCCGCGTTGCTCACCGATAAACTCTGCCAGCCGCTCAATCTCTTCCGTCTCGATAAGGGCGCACTGGAGACGTACCATATCGCTGCCGGCAAGTGAGATGAGCATATCACCACGGCCAATAAGCTGGTTGGCGCCACCTGTGTCGAGAATGGTGCGGGAGTCGATAGCCGAGGTGACGCGGAAAGCGATACGCGCCGGGAAGTTGGTCTTGATAGTACCAGTGATGATATTTGTTGTAGGACGCTGAGTTGCGATGATAAGATGGATACCCACCGCACGTGCCAGCTGCGCCAGACGACAGATGGGGAGCTCCACCTCCTTGCCTGCCGTCATGATGAGGTCGGCAAACTCGTCGATGACCAACACAATATAGGGCAAGAAGCGATGTCCGTGCTCGGGGTTGAGCTGACGCTTCTTGAACTTGTCGTTGTACTCGGTAATCTTCTTCACCTGCGCCATCTTGAGCAGGTCGTAACGCTGATCCATCTCGATACAAAGCGAGTTGAGTGTACGCACCACCTTCTTGACATCGGTGATGATAGCTTCTCCCTCATCAGGCATCTTGGCCAAGTAGTGACGCTCTATCTTGCTGTAGAGCGAGAGTTCCACCTTCTTGGGGTCGACCATGACGAACTTCAGTTCGGAGGGATGCTTCTTGTAGAGCAGCGATGCGATAATGGCATTGAGACCGACAGATTTACCTGTACCTGTGGCACCAGCCATCAGCAAGTGGGGCATCTTGGCCAAGTCGGTAACATAGGGCTCGTTGCTGATGGTCTTGCCTATCGCAACGGGGAGTTCCATCTTGGTGTTGTTCTTGAACGCATCGCAAGATAGCATGCTCTTCATCGACACTATCTGCGGTTTGGCGTTAGGCACCTCGATGCCGACAGCACCCTTGCCCGGAATGGGGGCAATGATGCGTATGCCGAGCGCGGAAAGCGACAGAGCGATGTCGTTCTCCAGTCCTTTGATTTTGGAGATGCGTATGCCTGGCGCGGGCTTGATTTCGTAGAGTGTCACCGTGGGTCCTGGCGAAGCAGAAATCTCCACCACTTCGATGCCATAGTTGCGCAAAGTCTCAACAATACGGTCCTTGTTGGAGACCAGCTCTTCCTGCGTCACCTTGGTGTTCTTCTTTTCCCAGTCCTCCAACATGTCCACACTGGGCATCTGGTAGTCCTTGAGGGCAAGATGTGGGTCATAGGGCTCATCAAGACCGATATGTTTCGGTTCGTCGGAAATGACTTCCGGTTCTTCCGACTCCACCGATTCCTGCTTTGCTATTCCATCCAAGGACTGCGCAGAGGGGTCTATCACGGTGAATGTGGGCTCGCCCGGTACCGGGGTACGGAAAGTGTTGCCCTTGGGCTGTTCGGGATGGGTGCGGCCATACTCGTCGTCGATGTCGAACGTCACCGTCTGCGTGCTCTCCTGCTGTGGATCGCCGCGATGCTCCAGATGTATGTCGTCCAACGAAGAGTCAGGTTCAAACTCTACCCCTTCTTCATCGACCGACGGCTCATCCCCTGCATCCGATTCAGGTTCAGGCTCCTCGTCGTCTTTGTGACGGCCGAAGATGCGCTGCAACAGCGCAGGTTTACGGGCCTCCTCTACCATGGGTGTCTCTTCCTGCGGTTCAACCTCTTCTCCCTCTGGTTGCTGTTTGCGGAGGTT
>CACXCY010000032.1 GCA_902766265.1 uncultured Bacteroidota bacterium | reverse complement strand
TCATCAGACGATCAATAAGGGTGTCGAAATCGCCGCAATATTTGCCATAGGTCAGCTTGTAGGCCTCTTCGAGCGTACGAACCGTTTTCAGACGCTGGGCACATGCGTCGCGACGCAAATAGAACTCACTGTCGAAACGCATGGGTTTCATTATACTGTTGAACAGCAAAAAGGCCAGTACTACTATGACTACGGCCAATCCAATCATTACAATGCTTTTAGATTTCATTATTAATAATTTATTAATGATTTACTTTTTTTAATGGATTTGCAAATATACAATTATTTTTACAATGGAGCAACTTTTTTAAACTTCTCAGCCGTTCTCGACATGGCGCAGCAGCACACGGCAGTCGTAGTGCTGCCGGATGTAGGCGGCCAGCTGTTCAGCACAATAGACCGAGCGGTGCTGTCCTCCGGTACAGCCGAAGGAGACCATCAAGCTGTTGAATCCGCGCTCCATATAGTTTTCAACAGAGGGGCAGACCAGCGAACGCACGTGCTCCAGAAAGACGGCCACCTCGGGTTTGTCCTGCAGGAAATCTATCACGGGCTTGTCTTTGCCACAGAGCTGCTTGTACTGCTCGTAGCGTCCCGGATTAGGCAACGCCCTGCAGTCGAACACGAAGCCGCCGCCGTTGCCCCACTTGTCGGCGGGGATGCCTTTGCGGTAGGAGAAGCTGAAGATGCGCACGTTCAGGCGGTCGTCCTTGGGTTGGAAGTCCTCGTGTTCCACGATGGCGCCCCAGGCCTTCTCAAGTTCGGGTATGTCGATGGGAAACTGGTGTTCGCGGGTAATGTTGCGCAGGTTGGCCACGGCCAGCGGGATGCTGCGGAGGAAATAGTCTTTCTTCTCGAAATAGCCGCGGTAGCCGTAGGAGCCCATGGCCTGCATCATGCGCACGAGCACATATCCGTAGAACTTGCTGCGGAACGACTCTTTGTCGATGTCCACCACCGTTGCCAGGCGGTCGATATAGTACTGCAGCAGCTCGGTTTTCAGGTCGTCTGGGATTTCCGACTTGGCGCTGTAGAGCAACGCTGCCACGTCGTACTGGGCTGCGCCGCGCCGTGCGCCCTGGAAGTCGATATAGTAGAGTTCGCCGTCGACAATCATGATGTTGCGCGCCTGGAAATCGCGGTAGAGGAAATAGGAGCAGTCCTCGTCCAGCAGGTAGTCGATGAAGCGGGTGTAGTCGTTCTCCAGCAGCTGTTCGTCGAAGGGGATGTGGAGCAGTTTGAGGAAGTAGTATTTGAAGTAGTTGAGGTCCCATTGAATCGACTGCCTGTCGAAGTCAGCCCTGGGGTAGGCGTGGCTGAAGTCGACGTCGCGGCAGCGTGTCTGGATGTTCACCAGGTCGTCGAGCACGCGGCGGTAGAGCGTCCGCATCTCCTCGCGCACGTCGGCGCCTGCCTGCCGCTGTGCCGAGAGGTGGGCGTAGAGCGTGAGGCCGCCGAGGTCCTGCTGGAGGTACATCGTGCGGTCGTCGCTCACGGCGTAGACTTCGGGGACGTTGATGCCGCGCTGGCGCATCTGTCCGGCGTAGTATATGAATGCTTCGTTCTCGCGCACATCGCCGTTGACGGCAGCAATGCAGTGGTGCGTGGCGCCTTCCAGGCGGTAGTAGCGGCGGTTGGATCCGTTGGCCGGGATGGGGGTGTTGTGCAGGCAGGGCTCGCCAGCCCATTGTTCAAACAGTATTTCCATGTGGGTGTGTCAACCTATAGTATGAAAAAAATGCCTCATTTGGCCATTTTGAACAAACGAAGCAATGCTATTGTCAGCCCGAGGAGTGTCATCAGTATGGTGAACAGGGGGAACTGCCGTTGCCGTGCGGCGTCGATTTTGACGCCGGCGAACACTGCCGCTCCGATGATTACGGCCATCTCGATGCCCAGCGACGAGTATCGCACCCAGTCGTTCAGCGGGCTGCCTCCTTTGGTCCGGCGTTCTCCGGGCTGCATGGCCGGTTAGTTGGCGCGCCGTTGGTTGGCGGGATTGTCTTTCTCCTGGCCGTGGTCGCTCTGGCCTTCCTTGCGCACTTCGTCGAGCATGCGGCAGGTGCCCGAGAAGGTGGCGCCCGGCTCGATGGAGAGTTTGTTGATCATGATGTCGCCCTTCACGTTGGCCGAGGCATACAACGACAGCAACTCTTGCACGGTGATGTTGCCCACCACGGTGCCCAGGATGTTGGCGTTCTGGCAGACGACGTTGCCCGTCACCAGACCCGACTCGCCGATGACCAGCTTGCCGTTGAGGGTGATGTTGCCCTGCAGCACGCCGTCCATGCGGAAGTCGCCGTTGGCCGAGATGTTGCCCTTTATCGTGGTCCCTTTGGTGATGGAGTTGATGGGACCGTTTTCAACTTCCGTGTACTGCTTTGCCATACTACTGTAAACTATTGGTTTATGCTACAAGTCCTGTCTTTCGACGGGTGATTAAGTCATGCAAAGGTACGACTTTTTTTGAAACACGGAAAGATTTCCCGTGGAGATTCCAAAATTTCCCGTGGAGAAATCCCAAAGTCCCGTGGAGAAATTCCAAAGTCTCGAGGAGACTTTTCAAAGTCCCGTGGAGAAATTTCCGGCTCCCGTCACGGCCGAAAACCCTCACCCCGGAAGGGCCGTTTGTGTAGTTGAGAACTACAGCGTGTGTAGTTGAGAACTACAGAATGTGTAGTTGAGAACTACAGAATGTGTAGTTGAGAACTACAGAACGTGTAGTTGAGAACTACAGAATGTCGACCCGAGACCTCGACATCGTCGACCCGAGACCTCGACATCGTCGACCCGAGACCTCGACAAAAGGGCCTTCCGGCAAAAAAAAGAGCCGCCCGTGGGGCGGCTCTTTCTGTCAACCGGACAACCGGTTATTTCTTTGCGGCGGCCTGGGTGGCCGTGATGGCTACCACGTTGACCACGTCCTCCACCGAGCAACCGCGGGAGAGGTCGTTGATAGGCGCTGCCATACCCTGCATGACGGGTCCGATGGCCTCGGCACCGGCCAGACGCTGCACGAGCTTGTAGCAGATGTTGCCGCTCTCCAGCGAGGGGAACACCAGCACATTGGCCTTGCCGGCGATGTCGCTGCCCGGGGCCTTGCTGGCACCCACCTTGGGAACGATGGCGGCGTCGGCCTGCAACTCACCGTCGAGAGCCACGCTGGGGTCGAGCTCGTGAGCCACGCGGGTGGCCTCGATTACCTTGTCCACCATCTCATGCTTGGCGCTGCCCTTGGTGGAGAAGCTCAGGATAGCCACCTTGGGCTCCTGGATGCCGGCGATGGCCTTGGCGGTCTGCGCCGAAACGACGGCAATCTGACCCAGCTCCTCGGCAGTGGGATTGGGAGTGGCTGCACAGTCGGCGAAGACAAAGGTACCGTTGTCGCCGTAGGTCTTGTCCTTCAGAATCATGATGAACGCACCGCTCACCACGCTGACACCCGGCAGGGTCTTCACCACCTGGAAGGCAGGACGGAGCACATCGCCCGTAGCGTTGCGGGCACCGGCCACCTCACCGTCGGCGTCGCCGTTCTTGATGAGCAGCGTGGCCAAGTAGAGAGGATCCTCCACCAGACGCATGGCCTCGTCCATCTGCATACCCTTCTTCTTGCGTATTTCGCAGAGCATCTGGGCGTAGAACTCCTTCTTGGCGTGGGTCACGGGGTCGATGATGGTGGCCTTGTCGATGTGGGTCAAGCCCCACTGGGCGGCAAGGTTCTTGATTTCCGCCTCGTTGCCGAGGAGGATGAGGCGTGCGATGCCTTCCTGCAGGATAATGTCGGCAGCTTTCAGCGTACGCTCTTCTGTACCTTCGGCCAGGACGATGCACTTGTTGGCGGCCTTGGCTTTGGCACGAATCTGGTTCATTAAATCCATAGTGTTTGTATTTTTAGGTTAGATAATTGACATCAATCGTATTCCGTCGGCTCACTTCTTCTTTATCACCACCGTGTTGGCATACTTCTTGTCGGCGATGTAAAGCTCTATGCTGTAGGCGCCGTAGGGCAGCGAAGTGAGGTTGATGGCCTGCGTCGTGGTGGCGAACACCGTGCGTCCGTCGTACACCAGCCGGCCGTTGAGGTCGTAGACATGGTATATGGCCTCGCCAATCTCCTCCACATCCACGCGGAACATGCCGTCGCAGGGATTGGGATAGAGATGCAGCAGATTGGTGGTGACCACCCTGGCGGAGTCGCCCGCCTCGCTGTAGTCCAGCCCCTCGATGCTCATCACGTTGCTGTTAATCGGGTCGAGCCAGTCCTGCAGACGCGTCGACGCCGTGCCGCCGCCCAGCCACGACACGCCCACACGGCCATAGAGGTCGTAGCCCGACTGGTTGCTGCAGCTGCTCGTGCCGCCATAGAGCTGTCCGATGATCAGCTTGGACTGGTTGAACAGCGGCGAACCCGACGAGCCGCCCTCCACCACGCCAGTGCGCCAGAACACCTTGTAGAAGTTGGAATTGATCTGGACACTGTTGGGGGTGCTGATGCGCTTGTGGTCGCCCGACGGATGGTGGATGCACTTGCCGATGGGGGGACGCTCCACCGCCTGGCGGTCCCAGCCGGCATAATAAGGCCTATAGGCATCGGGCACGGCTTCGTGCAGACGCAGCAGCAGGAAGTCGGATCCGTCGTCCTTGCTCTTCTTGGCCAGCATGTCGGCTCCCGACACCGTCTGGGTCGAGGTGAGTATGGTCGAGCCACTGCAGGTGGTGGCCTGATAGTTGAAATAGAACATGAAGCCCGTCACGCGTCCCACATCCTGGCAATGGTAGGCGGTGAGCACGTAGGGCGTCTTGTCGCGAGCCGTGTTGTTCACCAGCGCTCCCGAGCACATGTAGGCCCCCGAGCCGGTATAGATAAGTATCTTGCACACGGAACGTATCTGCCTCCCCCACTCTGCCGTGTCGCACACAGCATTGCGGTGACAGTTGCCAGCCCCCTTGCCATCCTCGACAAAGAAGTCCTTATAGCCATGCATCACCCGTGACAGGTGCAGTTTGCCGCGCCCTGCCGCCGACTTGGGCTCCTGGTATTCCACACAAGCCACATCGCCGGGGAACGCCTGCGTGTAGAAAGTGCCGTCGGGCTGACGGTTCTGATGGGTGAAGCCGCCTATCACGAAGTCACCCGTGGCATCGTACACAAACAGCCGTGCGCCGTCGGGGATGTCAAACGTGTCGAAAAACAACGCCATGGCTGTCGCACCGGGACTGCACACCTTCAGACGCCACACACGGGTGCCGTCGTCCATGACCGACACCACACCGTCGGTGGCATTGGAGAAATCCGCATCCTGCATCACGCCAGCCCGCATAGGCGACGCCTCAGCGACCATATCCATGTCCTGCTGCAGGAACACCTTGTTGTCAAGCGTGGGCAGCGCCACCGCTGCGACATCGCTCTTGGCTTGACTGAATAGAGGGGCTCCCCCGTGACTCACCTGCGCCCTAGAGGCGAGGACCGAGACCGTGAGTAGCGACAGCAGTAGGATACGTTTCATATATCAATATTATTTGCTGATGACGATAGTGTGGGCATAGGCATTGGCCGAGGTGTAGAGTGTCATGCTGTACACACCGGGATGCAGACCGGTGAGGTTCACCGCCTGGACATCCGACGAGAGTACCGTGCGCCCCTCCATGACAACACGTCCGCTGAGGTCGCTGACCTTGTAGTTGGCCATACCTATCTCCGGCACATCGAAATAAATCATGCCCCGCGAAGGATTGGGATAGACTTTCAACTCCCGTGTCTCCGCCATATCGATACCCTCTTCAGTGCCGTCATAGTCAATTCCATCGAGTACCGACACATTGCTGTAGATGGGGTCAAGATAGTCTTTGAGACGGGTGTCACGGCTGCCGCCGCCGGTCCACGAACTATAGACACGGCCATAGTTGTCGGTGCCAGCCATATAGTCGCAGGCACTGCTGCCCGACCAGAGCTGTCCGATGATGCGTTTGTCGCTGTTGAACAGCGGAGATCCCGACGAGCCCTGCTCAGTCACACCCTTGTTGCTGGAGCCAGTGTACCAGCCCACTCTGAGGAACTTGCTGTAGCTGCCGGACATCTTGGACACCGATTTGTTGAAACTGATTTTCTTCACATCGCCGCCAGGATGATGGATGCAGCAACCGACCGTGGGGGCATCGTTGCTTCGGTCCCAGCCGGCATAATAGGGCTTGTAGCTGTCGGGGATTGACCCATTCAGGCGCAACAGGAAGAAATCCGAGCCGGTGCTGTAAGGAGTCTTGGCCAGTTCTGTGAAACCTGTGATACTCATATTGGTCGGAGCTGCCGTACCGGAACAGTTGTAGGTCTGGTAGCAGAAATAGGTCGTAATGGAACTGGCGGTAGCATGGGCGTCGTCCTCTTGGCAGTGGTAGGCCGAAAGCACGTATGGTGTACGGTCCTTGCGCGTATTGTTGACCAATGCACCGGAGCACATGTAGGAATAGTTGCCTATCACGAGGTTCAAGGCCACCACGGAACGAATCTGCTTACGCCAGTCGTTGCCGTCGGAGCAAACCACATTAATGTGGCAGGTGCCGTCGGCATTGCCCAAACGTCCCTTGGTATCATCCTCCATTTGACGGAATATATCTTTGTATCCGTGACATACTCTGTTCACCACCAGCTTGCCTTCGCCTGCCACCGAAGCCGGCTCCTGATACTCTATCATGGCCACACTGCCGGGGATGGCCTGGCAATAGAATATACCGCCATCCAAAGTATTCTCCTTAGTGAAGGCACCGAGGACGAAATCTCCCGATTTGTCGTAGAAGAACAGCTGTGCGCCTTCGGGGATGTCGTAGACGCTGAAATGCACTGTCACGAAGGTGGCGTTGGGCGACTCGATGGCGGCTCTCCAGACACGGGTGCCGTCTTTCAGCGTTGTGACTATGCCGCCGTCCTCACTGGAAAGATGCAAATCCTGCATCACGCCGACGCGCAGCGGCGACGCTCCCTTGGCCACATTCATATCCTGCTGCAGGTAGGCATCGTTGTCCAGCGTGGGAAGGACCACACGCTCCACCTGACTCTCGGAATGATTGAACAGCGGACTGCCGCCATGCGACACCTGTGCCTTGGCAAAAGGAGCTGTCAGCAGCATCATGGCGACGGAAAGTGATATTTTCAAGTTTGCAGTTTTCATGTCTTTAGGTTTTATTGTTTTGTTAGTTATTTAGTTATAAT
>CACXCY010000031.1 GCA_902766265.1 uncultured Bacteroidota bacterium | reverse complement strand
GCCGATAGCAGCCGCATGATCCTGCTCTCCGACATCCCGCCACATTTCGAGACAGACTCCATCGCTCCTATCTTCGCCAAGTTCACACACAAGACAGAGCTCCGCAAGCACCCCATCGGTTACGACGGCTATGTGACCGACGTGGTCATCCTGCTCGCCAATGCCACGCAGGAGAACAGCGACAACCTGATACGACGGCTGAACCGTGAGCTTTTCTTCAGCGACTACAAGCCCACGGTGATGACGCTGCCGGCGGAAGAGAAGCGCCAATATTTCGCCAAGGAGAGCCTCGACTACCAAATCACGCTGGAGGAGTTCAACAACTGGTTTATGGAAGAAGGGGAGGGGTTCGTATGTCTCGATAATACCCCTCAGTCAGCTGTTAAGCAGCTGACAGCCCCCCTAAAACAGGGGGGCAACCAGAAGGTGCTGACTATCTCCGATCTCTTCGCACAGAAAGCACGGGGCGTATACTTCAGCCAGGAGCCAGGCTTTGTGGCGTGGGCGGTGGCTAAAGACACCGATATCGCCCCGCAGGTGGGCGATATCCGGCAGTTCACGTTGGATGCCGACCTCATCCTCGGCGCCCTTGCCGACAGCAGCACGCTGGTCATCATCGGTCGCGAACGCCAGTCGCCGCTGTACGAGCTGCCACCGTTGCAGGTGGAGAGCATCCTCCCGCTGGCTTCCACCACTGAGAAAGAGCTGTCGCAGAGCCTCGACACCAACGACCTGATGGCCGGCAAGATGGTGAACGGCCGCGACTGGTGCCCCACCTACCTGAGCCGTGAGCTGGAAAACACCGAGTTCGGCGACCTGATGACCATCACCGACGTGCTGCTCAAGGATTGGTCGGAACGCGGCACCATCCAGGAGGGCTACTACCGCTACCCCGACCCGGGCTACTACCCCTTCGACCGCCCGCTCTTCCGCAAACTGGGGCTCAACGAGCTCGTCTACAACTGGAACACCGCCGGCGCCATGTACGCCATCGACCGCGATGAACATACCATATATACGTTGGGCCGCACCGGCTCGCTGCCCGTGAGCTACTTCAATTCGCAAGAGCGCAGCCAATCCATCGGCTACCGCTACGAGAGTCAGGCCTACCACTATTTCGCCACCCTGGGCTGCACCGACCTCGCCCGCGTGGTGCAGTACACGGCACTTTACCAACTCTTTATCGACAACAACATCAGCTATTCGGGCAATACCTATCCCTCGTTCCCGAAGAACAAACCCTTCCTGCTCTACAAACCCACTGTCGAATTGCTCAACACCATCAAAGAACTCGGCAACGAGGACATCAGCCGTCTGGCCGACAGCATCTCGCAACGCAGCTTCCGGCTCTATCAGAAGGAGCAAGTCGACAAACAGTTGCGCGAGAATGAGCGGGTGCACGGGATGACCTACACCGACGAGAACATCGACTTCATCTACAAGGATGTGCACCGCAACATGCAAGCCGGCATCGGCCACAGCATCCAGGAGGTGAGGCAGATGCTCCTCGGCCTCAGCGAAGAGCAGTTCAAGCAGCTGGCACGCTACCTCTCCTACCCCCGCGGCGTGACCATCAAAGACCAGGCCAGCTACAACACCTATCTTCGCGGACGGCGCGTCAACCAGCTGGTACGCGAGATGGGCAAGAATAATTTCGACCTCATCGGCATGGATCTCGGCACAGTAAAGAACTGGTACGCTGCCAATCTGAAAGGCAACGCGGGACGCTACCTGAAGACCTCGTCGCTCATCGTCACCTACAACGACATGATGACCACCGGCGGACACAACCTCTCGTCGCGCATCAGCCGCGTCAACTCCATGACCAACTACAAGCGTTCCCGCGGCGGCTATACCCCGACGGACTACGAGCAGCCCGCCTCCACCGAGCCCTCGGCAACACCCGACAGCCCGTCGACGCCAAAAGCCACCGCCACGCCGTCCGCCAGCAAACCCAAAGGCAGCACCCCGCCTAAAACCAACAAACCGACAAACGCCAAACCCCGCCCAAGCAGCGGCGCCACCATCCGTCCCCGCAGCGCGGTGATTTCGAATGCCCCCCGCACAACCAGAGGATTGTAAGAACCTATACCCTATGTCTCGCCTCGTGCTATACTACCTCCTTGGCGTCAACCTGCTGACCTTCATCGCCTACGGCGTGGACAAATGGAAAGCCCGGCGGAATGGCGCCGCCCATAACTCCCGTGGGCTAACCCGCCGCATACCCGAAGCGTCGCTGCTTCTTCTCGCCCTCCTCGGCGGCTCGTCGGCAGCACTTGTCGCCATGCACCTCTTCCGCCACAAGACACTCCACAAGAAGTTCCGCTACGGCGTGCCCGCCATACTGCTCCTGCAACTGGCCGTGGCTGGCATTCTGCTGGCAAAG
>CACXCY010000030.1 GCA_902766265.1 uncultured Bacteroidota bacterium | reverse complement strand
CCCCGTACATATTGCGTTCTACAGAGTCGGTTCCGTGGGCATGTGGAGAAAGTGATACAATTAACTTACTCATTTTTCTTAATTCATAATTAATGATGCTTAATGCATAATTATTTTTTAGCAGCGCGGCTGCGAATGATTCCCATAACGGTCTGCTTTCCCTGACGGATATTATCCAGCAGTGGACGGTGGGCAGGACAGGTGAACTGACATGAGCCGCATTCTATGCAACTGACAATGTCTTCCCGTTCTGCTCGCTCCCAGTTCTTGAAAGCAGAGAGTTTAGCCAAGAGGTATGGCTCCAGTCCCATAGGGCAAACGCCAACACACTTGGCACAGCGGATACAAGGCTGTGGTTCCTTGCGGCGAGCATCATCACCAGAGAGAATCGTCACAGAGTTAGTACCTTTACAGATAGGAACTTCTGTTGACGTCAGTGCCTTACCCATCATCGGACCGCCAGCCAATAGTTTGTTATCGCCCTCGGGCATACCGCCACAGAGGTCTATCAAATCCTGCATTGGTGTACCCATACGTACCAGATAGTTTCCTGGTTTCTGCAAACGCTTACCCGTTACGGTGGTGTAACGTTCAAACAACGGCTTATGTTTCATAACTGCCTGATAGACAGCAAAGGCAGTGCCGACGTTCTGAACGATTGCTCCAACGTTTACAGGGATAGCGGGAGGCGCAGGAACCTGACGATTGATAACGGCATCCACCAGTTGCTTTTCGCCTCCTTGCGGATAACGCTGAGCCAAGGGTACTACCTCTACGCTGTAATCTGAGGCGGAAAACGCCTCAGCACACTTTTTGGTCAACAGCTCGATGGCTTTGGGCTTATTCGTCTCAATGCCAATATAGCCTTTCGTCACCTTAGCACCCTTCATCAGAAGTTCCAGACCTACCAGGATCTCGTCGACATGTTCCATCATCAGTCGATAGTCAGCCGTGATATAAGGCTCACACTCTACGGCGTTGATAATCACGCATTCTGCCTTTGCCGTTGGGGGAGGGGTTAGTTTAATGAAAGTGGGGAAACAAGCACCACCCATACCTACGACACCAGCTGCCTTGATACGAGTCACAATCTCCTCAGATGTCAGTTCTGGGTGATCCTTCACCAGTTCCAACTTATCTGAGCGATCAATGGTCTCTTCCCATTCATCGCCTTCCACGTTAATGATGATGGCAGGCTTGCGATAGCCTGTAGCATCGATGGCAGTATCGATATTAAAAACGGTACCGCTGACAGATGAGAAGATAGGAGCCGATACAAAACCACCGGCATCGGCAATCATCGTACCTACCTTTACCTTATCGCCTTTTTGCACCACTGGGGTAGCAGGAGCACCGATATGCTGCGAAAGAGGGAAAATGACTTTCTTGGGCAGCGGAGCTACCTGAGTGGCAACCTCGTGAGTCAACTTGTTCTCCTCGGGGTGAATACCGCCTATACTAAATGTCTTGATCTTCATGCTTCTGCCTCCTTTTCTTCTTTTACGGGTTCTACGGGTTTCGGTGCAGGGAAATTCACGGCATGGATAGCTTTCGTAGGACAAGCGTCAACGCACTTACGGCACAGACGGCACTTGTTGAAATCGATGTAAGCCACGTTGTTGCCAACGGTGATAGCACCAAACGGACAGGTCTTCTCGCACTTGCCACATCCTATGCAGGCAGCCTTACAAGCTTTCATGGCAACGGCACCTTTGTCTTTGTTGACGCATGATACGAATACACGACGGCCCTTTGGTCCCTTCTTACGAAGTTCGATGATGCCGCGTGGACAAGCCTTTGTGCAGGCACCGCAGGCTGTACATTTCTCTTCATCCACCTCGGGGAGTCCTGTCTTAGGATTCATGTGGATAGCATCAAACTGACAAGCAGCTACGCAATCGCCACATCCCAGACAACCGAATCCGCAAGCCGTCTCACCAGCACCGCATGAGTTCATGGCAGCACATGTGCGAAGACCGCTATACTCTGCAATCTTCGGACGCATCTCGCATGTTCCGTTACAACGCACAACAGCAACCTTGGGGTCACCATTGGTAACGGCCATACCCAGAAGGTCGGCCACCCTGCCCATCACCTCTGCTCCACCAACAGGACATTTCAGTCCGTCGATGCTGCCTGCGTCAGCACCCTTGACAAGTGCATCAGCCAAGCCACCACATCCAGCGAAGCCACATCCGCCACAGTT
>CACXCY010000029.1 GCA_902766265.1 uncultured Bacteroidota bacterium | reverse complement strand
TTACAAAAAAATATAAACGACATTGTTCAGCATAGGCAAAAAACAAGATTCTCACGAGAAGGAGATTTCCAGATTTCTCCGAAATGTTGTTGGCATACGCCCTGGGAACCTTGAAATATACCTTACCGCGCTGACACACCGCTCCGCATCGAACAATGTGATGGATGGGCACGCACTGAACAACGAGCGCCTCGAATATTTGGGGGATGCCGTGTTGGATGCCATCATGGCGGAATTTCTTTTCAAAAAATATCCTTTGAAATATGAGGGCGAACTCACCGAGATGCGTTCCAAATTGGTGAGTCGCGAACGTCTGGGACAGTTGTCGCGCAAGATGCACCTCAACGAACTCATCACCATCAATCCTCATGCCCACGCCAAATCGGCGGGCGGAGACGCTTTTGAGGCCCTTGTTGGTGCCATCTTCCTCGACAAAGGCTACGAAAAGACCAAGCAGATTGTGCTGAAGAAGATCTTCGAAAGCAACTATAACCTCGACGAGGTGGTGATGGAAGATGTTAACTTCAAAAGCAAAATCATCAACTGGGCACAGCACCAGCACAAGAAGGTCGTCTTCGAACATGAGGTTGTGGAGCACCGGCGCGACTCGAGACTCTACCGTGTGAAACTCTCCATTGACGGCGAAGTTTATGCTGACGGACTGGAATATACCATCAAGAAAGCCGAACAGATTGCTGCGCAGCGGGCTTGCGAAAAAATCATGCCCAAAAGCGAAGAAAACGAGTAAAAACGGCACCGATGAAACGCCTTTTACCTTCGGCTATCTTATTTATAATCAGCATTATAACATTTTCCCAATGTCATCATCCCATAGATGACGAGAAAACTGTCGTTCCCAAAGACACGGTCAAGACAGAAGTAGCACTTGTTCCGCTACCCGACACCATCTATCCGTCTGTGGAGAATTTGGAATACACCATCACTATTTTTGACTCGCTGACAGACGGCAACCTCGCCCAGTTGGAAGATCTTTACGAGGATGTACCCGGCATCTTCACCTTCCGCGGGGGACCATACCGTGATGCGAATTTCCACGGCACCGTGAAGGGGCGGCCCGACACAGTTGTCATCGACTGGGTGTTCACCACTGATTTCGACAAGAGGGAGACGAAGTTCGGCTCATGGGGCGGCGGCACCGGCTGGACGGGCCAACCGCTGTATGTGCAGTGGCCCGACAGTTGTGTGGAGCGTTTCAGAAAAGAGAGTCCGGCACTTACACAACATTTTGATAAAGAAGAGATTATCATAGGTTCATTGGATGCTCACCTCTACTTTATCAACTTCCAAACCGGCGACTCGTCGCGGCGCAGTTTCTATGTGGGCAACACCATCAAAGGGACGCCATCGCTCGACCCGCAGCTGAATGGCAACCTCTATGTCGGGCACGGCATCCCTTGCGGTCACCCCTTTGGCGCACTGACCTTCAACCTGTTCACCCACCGGCAGACACAAATGTTCGGGCGGGATGTTCGGGCCTGGCGGCAGTGGCACGCCTACGACTCCTCCCCTATCCGAGTCGGACAGTTTCTGTTTCGTTTAGGTGAGAACGGCACTGTATATAAGTACCTTTGCACCGGTGACACTTTGAAATTACATTCCACGCTACGTTATCATGCCAAAGGGCGCGGCACCGCCGGCATTGAATCTTCGATGGCCGTTTATCTCAACTACGGCTATTTCTCCGACAATCACGGCAATGTTATCTGCATCAACCTCAACAACTTGCAACCCGTATGGCACTACTTCAACCACGACGATAGCGACGGGTCGCCCGTCATTGAAATCGAAGACGGCATCCCCTATCTGTACACAAGTTGCGAGATTGACAAGCAGCAGGTGGGCAACGGCTATCTGACCAAGTTGAATGCGCTGAATGGCGAGGAAGTGTGGTCGGCAGCGGTAGAGGGTTGCAAAACCACCTACAATGGCAAGCATTTCGACGGCGGTTTCTACGCCACGCCGTTGTTAGGACAAGGGAACTGTAAACATTTGATATTCGCCAATTTCGTTCGTAATACGCCGCCCATGTCAGGCGACTTCATGGCCTTCAACAAGCAAACGGGCGAAGTGGTGTATCGCATCCCACTCAGATACTACGCTTGGTCATCGCCCGTCGCTTTCTACAATGAAAACGATGAAATGTTTATCTTCACAGGAGACACTACCGGATACATCTACCTTATCGAAGGCAAAACAGGAAAAATTCTGTTCAAAAAATGGGTGGGCAATAATTTTGAGTCATCACCCGTTATTATTGATAACCATATTGTAGTGGGATCGCGCGGGCAGGAGATTTATAAGTTTACGGTGGGAGGAAGTTGAGAGTTGAGAGTTAAGGAGTTAAGGAGTTAAGGAGTTAAGCAATTTAGAAGTCATAAAATTCAAAAATATGGAAAAGATTGTCATTTCATTGTTGTCAGCATTGTTATTGATGGCTGGCGTGCAGGCACAGACCACCACCAACGCCACGGTGGAAAAAGCCACGGTTTATCTCTACGGCGCCACCCTCACACAGACCGCCACGGCCACGCTCAAAAGTGGCAGTCAGGAGGTGATCATCACGGGATTGAGTCCGTTCATTGAAATCAGCAGTCTGAAAGTCACCGCCAATGGCGTGCTCATCTCCTCTACCGAGTTCTCCACCGACTACCTCACCCCGGCCAAAGACAACGCCCGCATCAACCGGATGAAAGACTCGTTGAAGTACTACGAGAAAAAACACACGGAGGTGGTGAACGAGCTTGACATCAATGAACATCTCCTGAAAATGCTCAAAGAAGGCACTCTTCACAACATGCAACAAACGGAGCATACCGTATCGGTGGCAGATATCAACGCCAATATGGAATTGTACAAATCCAAGGCAGACGCATTACTGAAGAAGATTGATGAGTGCGACAGCAAAATCGAGGAGCTGAACCAGACCATCGAGCGTCTGAACCAACAAATTGCGCAAGATGAGAC
>CACXCY010000028.1 GCA_902766265.1 uncultured Bacteroidota bacterium | reverse complement strand
TTCGATGCGCACCTCTTGCTCCTCGTGCACCTCGCCGATGGTGCCGCAGAAAGGATGGCAACCCTCGTTGGCGCGGAACGTTCCGGTACCCAAGGTGTTGTAGCTGCAGCAGTCGTAGTTGCCAATGCATCCGGCCCCCGCTTTGTACAGGGCTTCGCGCAGCGTTTCGGCCTGTGCTGTAGGGCAGTAGGTCACCAGCTTCCGCAACGCCCCCTCTATCGGACGCAGCACGCGGCAGTCGGTCAGCCCCAGCCGCTCCGCCAGCGCGCCGCTCACCCCCTCGCGAAGGTTGTCAAGGTTGGTGTGGGCAGCATAGTGGCAGATGTGGTTTTCAATGAGTTTCATTATCATGCGGCCCTCCTCGTCGGCAGGGGTTATGCGCTTGACGCCACCGAACATAAAGGGGTGGTGGGTGCAAATAAGATTGTAGCCCTTGGCCACCGCCTCGTCGATGAGTCGGGGTGTCAGGTCCAGAGCCACGAGAGCCCCCGTGGCCTCCTGATGGGCGTCGCCCACCAGAAAGCCCGAGTTGTCATAGCTTTCCTGATAGTCAGGTTTGAAAGTAGTATTCAGATAGTCAATGATTTCTTGAATTTTCATAGCGGCTGATTTTCTGCAAAAATACACAAAAATGCCCGACCGCCCACAAAAAAAAGCTATATAAGCTTAATTCTTACATCGAATCGGGGGGCTGCCGTCACTAAGGCGGATAGGCATCAGACAAGAGTCAGATAAGAGGAAGATAAGAGGAGAATAAGAGGAAGATAAGAATTAGATAAGAATTAGATAAGAATTAGATAAGAATTAAATAAGAATTAGAATAGGGGAGCATCGGAATGGAAAAGGGGGCGAAAGCGGTTTGAACCCTGCCTGGACGCTACCTGCGCGCTACCCGACGGCTACCTACCCCGAAGCAACCCTGAATACGCGACGACATTGCCTCCCTACAACACGCTCCTGCAATATGCACAGTGTCTGCTGTCAGAGAATTTGGCAGATTCAAATAAAGTTCATATCTTTGCATTGTCAACTTGACAGAAAGAATTGTGTATAAACATAAGAACTATAAATATTATTAGTTGGCGGGATTTTGCATTTTCTGTGTCGGAGAGTAAGTCGCCTTGTGTATTTGCACCGCCATATTCAAGAAAATAAGGTGTTCTGTCCCATGAAAAACTGAATTATGAAAGAACTGAAATGTCCCAAATGTGGAAACGTGTTCTCAGTGGATGAGGCCGACTATGTTTTCATTGCCAACCAGGTGAAGAACGCCGAGTTCGACGCCGAGGTGAGTCGGAGAATGGAAGAACTGCACAAACAGCATCTTGCCGAGCAGAAGGCGGAAGAATCCAAACTCGACAAAATACTCGTCGAAAGTAATCTGAAACATCAAGAGGAACTAAACAAAAGGGAACAGGCGCTTCGCAACAAGGAGTCCGAACTCGAAATGTTACGGCAAAAGATTGAGAACCAGGAGAGAGTGAAGGAATTGGAACTGGCGGCCGCCGTGGCGGACAAGGAGAAGACCATTGGCGACCTGCAGGCAAAACTGAATCAGAGTGCCACTCAGCAAAAAATGGCCGTCATGGAGGAACATAACAAGGCGCAAGCCGCGTTGTCGGAGAAAGATATTGAGATTGAACGGCTCAAGCGCGAAGTTCAGAGCAAGGAAAACGAAACCGTCACACAGTTGGCTTTTCAGAAAGAGCAGTACGACGGTAAGTTGAAGATGATGCAGACACAGGTGGACTATTACAAAGATTTGAAGGCACGCATGTCCACCAAGATGGTAGGGGAGACGCTCGAAATACATTGCAGCACAGAGTTCAACAGGGTGCGTCCTTTGTTCCCAAATGCCTATTTTGAGAAGGACAACGACATTTCGGGTGAAGGCAACACCAAAGGCGATTTCATCTTTCGCGATTACGACGACGGCATCGAATATGTGTCTATCATGTTCGAGATGAAGAACGAGATGGACGAGACCGCCACCAAGCACACGAACGAATCGTTTCTAAAGAAGTTGGATGCCGACCGTAAGGTCAAGAATTGCGAATATGCTGTCCTTGTCAGTCTTTTGGAACCGGACAGCGAACTCTACAATACTGGCATTGTGGATATGTCGCATCGCTATCCCAAAATGTATGTTATCCGTCCCCAGTTTTTCATTCCCCTTATCACACTGTTGGTGCAGACGTCACGGAAAAGCATCGAGTACAAGAAACAATTGGCCATTGCACAGAATCAGTCGATTGACGTGACAAACTTCGAGCAGCGCTTGTTGGAGTTTAAGGACAAGTTTGGTCGCAACTACCGTCTTGCCAGCGAGAAGTTTCAAAAAGCCATTGACGAGATTGACAAATCCATTGACCACTTGAACAAAATCAAGGATGCACTGGTGGGTGCCGAGAACAATCTGCGGCTGGCCAATGACAAAGCAGAGGACTTGAGTATCAAGAAACTGACCCGAGGAAACAAAACAATGAAGGATATGTTCGACAAACTCCCACCTGAGGAGGATGCTGACATCGTTACCGACCCTTTCGTCTGATGCGTGTGACGATTCTCCGCATATTTTGTGCGAGATTGTGAGTTTTTTCGTATATTTGCATTACCATATTAAACTGTTGTTCTGCAACAATTATTTGTGGCACAACGGTTTTCGATATTATTGCATACCACAAAATACACCAACTGCCAACAATCATATATGGATTATAATTTTAATGAGATTGAGCCGAAATGGCAACAGTACTGGCGTGAACACAAAACATACAGTGCTGCGAACGAGAGTGACAAACCGCATTACTACGTGCTTGATA
This sequence comes from uncultured Bacteroidota bacterium, assembly GCA_902766265.1. Lineage (GTDB taxonomy): Bacteria > Bacteroidota > Bacteroidia > Bacteroidales > P3 > Colimorpha. The sequence continues at coordinate 2,232 of CACXCY010000028.1, read as the reverse complement.
TGTTCCCATACCCGTCGGGTGCGGGACTTCACGTGGGACATCCGTTGGGCTACATAGCCAGCGACATCTATGCGCGTTACAAGCGGCTACAGGGTTTCAATGTGCTACACCCTATGGGATATGATGCCTACGGTCTCCCTGCCGAGCAGTATGCCATACAGACGGGACAGCATCCTGCGGTGACTACGGAGCAGAACATAAGCCGCTACCGCGAGCAGTTGGACAAGATAGGATTCTGTTTCGACTGGGATCGTGAGGTGCGTACCTGCGACCCACAGTACTACAAATGGACGCAGTGGACATTCTTGCGGTTGTTTAACAGCTATTACAACAACACCTGTGACAAGGCAAAACCGATAAGTGAGTTGGTCTCCCATTTTGCAAAGCAGGGGACAGAGGGTGTTGACGCTGCCTGCACAGAACCGATGAGTTTTACGGCAGAGCAATGGAATGCCAAGAGTGAGGAGGAACAGCAGCAGGTGCTGATGAACTACCGCTTGGCCTATTTGGCTGACATACCGGTGAACTGGTGCGCTGGCTTAGGTACGGTTCTCGCCAACGACGAGGTGGTGAATGGCCTCTCGGTACGTGGCGGATTCCCCGTGGAACGCAAGCTGATGCGCCAATGGAGTATCCGTATTACGGCATACGCTCAGCGTCTGGTTGACGGATTGGAGCAGGTGGATTGGACCGACAGCTTGAAGGAGATACAGCGTAACTGGATCGGCCGTAGTGAGGGCGCTGCAGTATGGTTTCCGCTCGATGTGAAAACAAACGCCGACGTGTTGCCTGGAGCGCAAGCATATATACAGCAACTTGATCCGAAGCCCGTGCCGAGTTTTGAGATTTTCACCACTCGCCCTGACACCATATTCGGTGTGACGTTTATGGTACTTTGCCCGGAGCATGAGATGATAAATGATATCACTACACCGGAACAGCGTGACGAGGTGATGCAATATGTTGCTTGGGCCAAGAACCGTTCCGAGCGTGAGCGCCAAGCCGAGGTGAAGAAGGTGAGCGGGGTATTCACGGGTGCATACGCCGTGAATCCCCTGACAAATGAACGTATTCCTATATGGGTAAGTGACTATGTTTTGGCGGGCTACGGCACGGGCGCCATTATGGCGGTGCCGGCCCACGATAGCCGCGACTTTGCTTTCGCCCGTCATTTCAACTTGCCGATACGCCAAGTGGTAGTACCTACAGGAGAAGATCCACAGGTCCTGACCGATACAGCCACATGGACGGAAAGCAAAGACAGCAAGTCGGGTGTGTGTGTGAACAGTGGTTTTATCACGGGCATGAAGGTGAAGGATGGTATCCGGGCTGTCATCAACAAATTGGCCGAAATGGGAATTGGATACAAGACGGTGAACTATCGCCTTCGCGACGCTATCTTCAGCCGTCAACGCTATTGGGGTGAGCCGTTCCCGATCTACTATAAAGGCAACATACCCTATGCTATACCCGAAGAGTGTCTGCCGTTGCGACTCCCAGAAATCAGCGACTACAAACCCACCGCCACGGGCGAACCTCCGCTTGGGCATGCAACTGTTTGGGCGTGGGATGAGAAAGCGCGTCAGGTGGTAGATACGGCCAAGATTGACAATGTAAACGTTTTCCCGCTTGAACTCAGCACTATGCCAGGATTTGCAGGTAGTAGTGGATACTACTTGCGCTACATGGATCCTCGCAACGATAGTGAGTATTTCTCACGTCAGGCAGTGGAGTACTGGCAGAATGTAGACCTTTATGTAGGTGGTGCAGAACACGGTACGGGGCATCTTATCTATGCTCGTTTCTGGAACAAGTTCCTCTATGACCTCGGAATGGCCGTAAAGGAAGAGCCCTTCCAGAAATTAATCAATCAGGGCATGATACAAGGGCGTTCCAATTTTGTGTATCGCAGTAAAAAGGATAGCAATCTCTTTATCTCGAAGAACATTGCAGGACGCGAGGAGGACACGGTGCCTATTCATGTAGATATCAATATAGTGGATAACGACATTCTCGATATTGACAAGTTCCGTCAATGGCGTCCTGAATTCACAAATGCAGAATTCCAGTTGGAAGATGGCAAGTATGTGTGCGGATGGGAGATAGAGAAGATGAGCAAGTCGATGTTCAACGTGCAGAATCCTGACGATTTGGTGGCACGCTATGGGGCTGACACTCTACGTCTGTATGAGATGTTCCTCGGACCTGTGGAACAGGCCAAACCTTGGGATA
>CACXCY010000027.1 GCA_902766265.1 uncultured Bacteroidota bacterium | reverse complement strand
GAATATTGCAGGGCGCGAGGAGGATACGGTGCCTATTCATGTAGATATCAATATAGTGGATAACGACATTCTCGATATTGACAAGTTCCGTCAATGGCGTCCGGAATTCAAAAATGCAGAATTCCAGTTGGAAGATGGCAAGTATGTGTGTGGATGGGAGATAGAGAAGATGAGCAAGTCGATGTTCAACGTGCAGAATCCTGACGACTTGGTGGCACGCTATGGGGCTGACACTCTACGTCTGTATGAGATGTTCCTCGGACCTGTGGAACAGGCCAAACCTTGGGATACCAACGGCATTGAGGGGGTGTTCCGTTTCATCCGCAAACTCTGGCGGCTGTTTCATACGGATCAGAATGTCCTCTGTGTGAGTGACGAAGCTGCCAGCAAGCAGGAACTGAAAATATTGCACCAAACCATTAAGAAGGTGACAGAGGATATTGAAAAATTTTCTTTCAATACGTCGGTGAGCACATTTATGATATGTGTCAATGATTTAGGGTCGCTCAAATGCAACAAACGTGAAGTATTGCAACCTTTGACAATCTTGATTGCTCCTTTCGCACCTCACATCGCAGAGGAACTTTGGCACCTGTTGGGCAACGACGGTAGCGTGACGCAGCAGATGTTCCCCAAATGTGACGAGAGCTATCTGGTTGAGGATACTTTCAACTATCCGGTCTCGTTTAATGGCAAGATGCGTTTCACCACAGAGCTGCCTCTTGGTATCAGTCAGGATGAGGCCGTGCAGGCGGTACTTGCTTTGCCCGATACGCAACATTATCTTGGTGGCAAGGAACCTAAAAAGGTAATATTTGTACCCAAGCGTATAATTAATATTGTATGCTAAATTACAAGGGATGTTGAATTTAAATAATGTTATTTAAATAAATGCTTAGTCGTCATTTCCTTAGAGCCAAAGCTCTGCAAGCCATTTATTCATATAAGACATCGGGGGTTACAGACCCTGTTTCGGCGGGTAAGAGTTTTGATTATAATATTGGTCGTCTCAACGAATTGGGCGCTCTCCAGCTGGCCGCCTTACGTGAAGTGGTGGCTGCAGGACGTCAGGTAATTGAGGATGGTCTGCATAAGCATCTGCCTTCGTATGAGGATTTGCATCCCTCTTATCGGGTGGTCGACAGTCCTTTCTTGGCACGCTTGTTCAGTAATTTTGACTATCGTCAGCAGACGGAACAGTATACGTTTCCATGGAGCGAGAATGCAGATGTGATGCGCAAGATATATATCGGTTTTAAGGAAACAGACAAGTATAGGAATTTCATAGCCACGGAAGAGGGAGATTTCGCTACGGAGCAGCGTATGGCTCTCGACTTATTCAAGTACATCATCAACGAGGAGCATTTCCGTGAACTCTTTAGTGAGCGTAGCTTGTTGTGGGAAGATGACTTTGACCAAATGGCGCAATATAACTATGCTACACTTAAGAGCTTGAACGATGCAGATTTGGATGAAGCTTTTCGGTTGCCCATGATGAACGATTTGCGAGAGGAACGTGACGTAGAAGCTTACCAGTTTGCGCGCCAGTTGGTTATTGATACCTGTAAAGGCATCGATGCAAATGAACAACTGATAAGGAAATATCTACATAATTGGGAGTTTGAGCGCGTGGCGCTGATGGATATATTGCTTATCAATATGGCCATTACCGAGTTCACATGCTGTCCTTCCATACCGGAACGGGTTACGGTTGACGAATATATAGAGCTTTCTAAAGAGTTCAGTACGGACAAGAGCAAGATTTTTGTCAACGGCATCCTGGATAAGCTTATGCTTGAATTGCGTGCTGCAGGTAAAATCAAAAAGTCTGGCAGAGGGCTCTACGCTCCGGACGAGGAGGAACGTGGCGATGAGAAATAGTGTTTTTGGTGCAGTGTCTAATAAAAATATGAAAAAGTCGATATTATTATTGTGCTTCTTTGCCGTTGTGGCGGCCGGGTGTCGTAATGATGGCGACGCTGATATTGATACCGATATCATCCATAATCCCAACAGCGCGCAAGGATACGACTCAAAAGAGCGTATGCCGGTTATTTCGTTTGAGAAAAACATGCACGATTTCGGCAATCTTACTGCTGGGGAGAATATTTCATATAGCTTTAAATTCACCAATACGGGTAATGCAGACCTTGTGATTTCTAGTTGTGAAGCCACATGCGGTTGTACCGTGGCTGATTATCCTCGAGAGAAAATTGCTCCAGGAGCCAGCGGGTATGTTACAGTATCATTCCGTAGCGCAGGCAAGGCGGGACAGCAACTGCAGGAGGTTACTGTGGTGAGCAACGCACAACCCTCACGTACCAAGCTGCGTATACAGGCCAAGGTGCGTTGACCCATAGTACTTGATGCGCGATTCTGACATAGACACAAATAACATAGAAAATAATTAAATTGCCAACAAATATGTTAAATTCCATTTTATTAGAAGCCCCGCAAGGACAAGGTGGTGGCATGGGAAGTATGCTGCTTATTATCGCAGTTCTTTTCTTGTTTATGTGGCTCATGGGCGGTTCACAACGCAAACAGGCCAAGAAGGAACAAGAGTTTCGCTCCAAGATGCAGAAAGGCGACCGAGTTATTTTTTCGGGTGGCATCTATGGTAAAGTGAGTGAGGTAGGCGATACCACGGTCGACGTTGAGGTGGGCAATGGTATCATTCTCACGGTGGAGAAGAATATGATTCAACCTGCTCCAGAGACCAAGACTGCCGACGCTAAAAAGTAAGCATCTATCTATTTCAGCAGGCAATAGGACGGCAGCATTTTGTAATATAGTCTGATGATTTTAGGAAGAGGCGGTGCATGTCGAAAGCTTCGAAACGTAGGAATGCGCGTGCCTTTATGGTCGTGCTGGTGACCACTTTCCTGGTGTGGTTTGTTGCTTCCATGTCTGAAGAAAAGGAGTATACGGCCACGATACCAGTAGACTATATTGGATATGATACGGCAAGATATGCATTAGTGTCAGCTGATACAGCTGTAGCGCTTAGTATTCGTAGCAATGGGTTCCGGGCGGTGGGTCGTAGTTTTTCTCTTCCTGCCAAACATATTACCATCAATATAGGTTCGTTGTCTCGTGGGATGCCCGACAGCGAAGAGGCGATAGCATTCGTCTTGCGGACGGACAGATTGCAGGAGACATTTGACAGCCAGCTGCATTTGCCTGGCCATGTGTCCATTCTGCCAATAACCGAGAGATTGCATCTTAAGATAGCGCAACGTTGTTTTAAAGCATTCGTTCCGCAACTCAAGAATGTCGACTTTACTTTCACTATGGGGCGTGGCGTCTATGGAGCACCCGTTGTCAGTCCCGATACAGTTTTCCTTTATGGAAGCATGGAGCATCTGTCGCAAATCGACCAGCTGACTACTGTCCCTGCCACCATCGCCAACGTCGTTGCGTCGAGTACCTATACTTTGCAACTTGACCCTGTGTGGCAACGTTTTCCCGACTTAAGGGTGTCTACGACTGAGGTTCAGGTTCATGTGCCGGTAGAAGAATATACAGAAAACAGCTATACACTTCCCTTGCATTTGATTGCAGCTGATACGCTATTGAGGGCTCGTGTGTATCCTACCGAGGTTAAAGTCTCTTTTTGGGTGGCGAAGAAGGACTACGCAAACACACGTTCCAATGATTTCAAAGCCGTGGTGTCCTATAATTCCGCTGCATTATCGACGGCTCGCGTCGTTGTGAGTGAGTTTCCTGATTTTGTCCGTATAAAAAGTGTCCAGCCGGATACGGTACAGATAGTGAGAATTAAGTAAACAATGGGAAATCTGGTATATAGCGTTGGATTGACGGGCGGTATTGGTTGTGGAAAAACCACCGTGCTTGAGGTGTTCAAGTCGCTGGGCATCCCTTGTTTCAATTCCGACGACGAAGCCAAGAAGTATTATGATGACGCGATATTTTGTCAGCAGGTGGCTGAACGGTTTGGACATCATGTGCTTCGTTTGGACGGCTCTGTGGATAGGAAGGCCATAGCCGCAGTCGTGTTTAATGACCCTTGTGAATTGCATTGGCTTAATAGTCAATTGCATCCACGAGTGATGACGGATTTCCATGAATGGAAAATACGTTGTAATGATAATATCCCTTATGTCATTTTGGAGAGTGCCATTCTCTACGAATCGCATCTTGACAAAGAGGTTGATTTCGTGGTTGATGTCTATTTGGAGAAAGAAGAACGTTTGCGACGGTTGGAGTTGCGCGACCATGTGAGCCGCGACTTGCTGGAGGCGCGTATGGCCAATCAGATGAACGAGGAAGAAAAGCGCGACCGAGCCGATTTTGTGATCCATAACTACGAAGGCAATCCGCGTCGGGAGCAGGTGCTGGCCATTCATCGACAATTGCTTGGCAAGCGGGAGGCAATTTCACCGGAGAGAAGTTGACACATTTTTCAAATAGGATTGGTTTGACTTTGTGAGTAAATCCGTGTTGATAACTCTATTGTATTTCTATAATATAATGTACTTCGGAGCGTTTAATTACGTATGAAATACGTAAAGCACGCCATCGGCATCATATTGTCCCTCTGTATAATAGCGTCTGCATCGGCGCAACATCATCCCACCCGTCACAAAACCAAAGTCAAGAAAGTCGACGCCGTCGCTACTGTTAATAAACAGCTGATGACGAATTGGGTGGATTCGGTGATGAACACCTTTACGCTTGACGACAAGATTGGGCAGTTGATGATTGTGCGTGTGCCGTCGAAGATGAACGCCAAGCAGTTGAAGGAATTCAGCAAACTGATTCAGGATTATCGGGTAGGGGGTCTCTGCTTCTTTGGTGGCAAATGTGCCGACCAACTGGCTTTGACCCAGCGTTTCCAACGGCAATCGCATTTTCCTCTTTTTGTCAGTATCGACGCAGAATGGGGACTGGGGATGCGTCTGACGGACGCCTACTCTTTCCCTCGTCAGATGATGTTTGGTGCCCTGCCTCCGATGAGCGATTCCTTGATAACGCTGATGGGTACGGAAGTGGCCCTCCAATGCAAGAAGATGGGAATCCATATCAATTTTGCCCCTGTGGTAGACCTGAATTCCAATCCCAACAACCCCGTTATTGGGGTGCGTTCGTTTGGTGAAGACAGGACGCGAGTGGCTGAAAAGGGTATTCTGTATGCCAGAGCGTTGCAGAACAATGGCGTGATGGCCGTAGCCAAACATTTTCCCGGTCACGGCGATACCGAGACGGACTCTCATATAGGATTGCCTACCATCGACCACAAAAAGGCCTATCTGGACAGCGTGGACCTCTATCCGTTCAAGCGATTGGTGGCGGCAGGTGTGCATGGGGTTATGGTAGGGCATCTGCATGTGGAATGCTGTGACAAGAACAATCGCCTGCCTGGCACGCTCTCGGAGAAAGTGACCAACGAATTGTTGAAAAAACAATTGGGATTCAGCGGCCTGATTATAACCGACGGCATGGATATGGGAGCCATCGTGAAGAATTATAAGGATGGGACAGCCGAACTGGAGGCCTTGCTGGCGGGCGCAGATGTGCTGTTGTTGCCATCGGATGTGAGTAAGGCCGTCGAGCGTATCAAGAACAGAGCCCTGAGAGATAAAGAATTTGCGGAATTGGTTGATTTGAAATGCCGCGGGGTGTTGCGAGAGAAATACCGTTGTAGCCTCCACAAGATGGATGTGTCCCAGTTGTCTGTGCCCAGTAAAGAGGATTTCAACCGATGTGAAGCCCTGACCGAGAGCGTCGCCATGAAAGCCGCCACTCTGGTAAAGAACGAAAATAATGTGCTGCCGATTTTGCAGGACGAAAAAGTATGCTGTGTACATGTTGGATTGGGTGACTCTTCGGTGTCGGTAATTAATAATAATCTGGCTTCACAGTTGGGTAATGCAGACAAGGTGATTGTCTCGCTTCATGCCCGTGTCTCTGCTGGCTCACAGAAAAACTACGGCATCACCTCGGAGATGTTAGACCTCGTCAAGCAGATATGCTCCTTCAATCCCAAGACTGTGCTGGTTATTTATGGCCCTCCCTATATCTTGAAATACTTTCCTTTGGAAAAGACTTTGAAAAGCGATGAAATGATAGCTGGGGCTCCCCCGAGAAAGCTGCAACCTGCTGCCATCGTGGTGGCTTATCAAGACCGCGAGGCAGTATACAAGGGTGTGACGCAGCTGTTGTGTAGTGGTGGCCGTTGCGTGGGGCGGCTGCCGGTAACTGTGGGCAACTATAAGGTGGGGACGTTTGTTAAAACACTCAAGGAAAAACCGTATGATCCCTATGCGCGCGTCAAACAGGCGGGAATGGATGCGTCGTGTTTTGCAAAAATTGATTCCATCGCCAATATGGGCATCGCCAAGAAGGCCTATCCGGGATGCCAGATTTTGGTGGCCAAGGGCGGAAAAGTGGTGTATCACAGGGTCTATGGTCGACAAACATACCATGAGCATTCCGCTCCGATCGACACCAATACCATTTACGACTTGGCTTCTCTGACCAAGGTGACGGCCACTACGTTTGCTGTCATGAAGTTGGTCGATAGCAAGAAGATAGACTTGGACGACCCTTTGTCCCGCTATTTGCCCTATCTGAAACATTCGAACAAGAAGAGCATTACTGTTCGTCAGGCGCTTAGCCACATTGCCCGACTGAAGGCCTTTGACGCCTATTATAAGAAAGTGGCTCCGGAGTGTGGCGACATGAGTGTGACGGATATTGTCGACGCAAATCATACGATGTCGTGCAGCGAGTGCCGGCAGGCGATATTGGAGCAGGTGGCCAAGAGCGAATTGACAAAAGAGAAAAACAAATACCTTTACAGCGATTTGGGCTTTATGTTGCTCTCCGATGTGGTAAGGGTTGTGTCGGGACAGACGCTCGACATCTTCATGCAGCAACAGTTCTATCAGCCGATGGGGTTGAAGAACACCACATTCTGCCCTCGTCTGCATGGTTTCGACACCAGTCGCATCGCCCCGACGGAGAACGATACCTACTATCGTCACCGGCTGTTGCGCGGCGAGGTGCACGACCAGAATGCGGCCGCCATGGGAGGTGTGTCTGGTCATGCCGGATTGTTTTCGACCGCATCCGATATTGCGAAACTCTATTTTATGATGCTGAATAACGGCACCTACAACGGCCGTCGGTATCTCTCGCAAGAGGTCATCAATACCTTCAACCAACGTTATTATGCCGACAAAGGCAACCGTCGGGCGCTGGGTTTCGACAAGCCGTTGATGCAGAACAAAAGCAGCCATTGTGCCCCCGAAGCTAGCCAGAGCAGTTTTGGCCATACGGGATTTACGGGGACTATGGTGTGGGTTGACCCCCAGTACGATCTGATATATATCTTCCTCTCCAATCGCGTTTATCCCGATGCGTCGAACAACAAGTTGGCGCAGATGAACATCCGTACCGACATCCAGAGCTTGATATATAAGTCTATCGACAAATAAACAAGTAAACAATCGGTATTGCATAAAACAGACAAAGCTTATGGCAATAGGTAAATGGATTTTGGCAGGATTGGGTTGGGCCGTGGGAGGCCCTATTGGCGCTCTTATAGGTTTCTTTATTGGCAAGGCGTTCGATGGTGGCGGCCGCCCACAGATAGAGTCGGGAAGCGCCCCCCGTCAGCAGCGTCGGCATCATGGCCCTTACCGCAACACAGGCGGGGAAAACGACCTGATGGTGGCCTTCCTCGTGTTGATAGCCGATGTGATGTCGGCCGACAATGTGAGACGCAAGTCGGAACTTGACTATGTCAAGCGTTTCCTGCTCAAAAACTACGGCGAGCAAAAGGCCAAGGAACTCTTGTTGCTGTTGCGCGACATCATGGACAAGCCCATTGACATCAGGAGCGTATGTGCTCAAATCAAGGTCAATACGAATTACACTACCCGATACCATATGATTGATTTCCTGTTTGGCTTGGCTATGGCTGACATGGAACTGTCAAATAGTGAGCTGGATGAATTGGGGATTATTCGTTCGGGGTTAGGTATCAATCTGTCGGATTATATATCCATCAAAGAACGGTACACAGGGCGCGAAAGCTCGTCAAGACATAACACCACCGCATCGGGCAAGGACCCGTACAAAGTGTTGGGCTTGAACAGCAGCGCCACCGATGACGAGGTGAGAAAGGCCTATCGCCGGTTTGCCATGAAATATCATCCCGACAAAGTGGAGCATTTGGGCGACGAAATGCGCAAGAATGCCGAAGCCCAGTTTAGAGAGATTAACGAGGCCTACGAACGCATCAAAGAGGCGCGTGGCATAAAATAAGATTATCGAAGGTCGCACGGAAGGAGAGAGGGCTTTTCCGTCCCGGCCTTTCCGCCATATCAGCGGGCTTTTGTGGTCATGTTTGCGCATCATGCGTGATGAATGGTTATAGGTTTCAGGTTTCAAGTTGCAAGTTTCAAGTGTCAAGGTTAAGGTTTTGCTCGGCGGGCTCGCAGGCCTTCCCTGCGGTCAGGTAGCAAGTTTGACTTCAACGCTCCCCCTCTCTATGGGAGAGGGGGTTGGGGGGTGAGGCCGAGGCCTGGGGGGTGAGGCCCGTTTAGGTTAGAGTAAAGTTAGACTTAGGTTAGACTTAGGTTAGAGTTAGAAATTTTCATTTTCGTTGTTTTTTCCGTCCGAATCACGATGCAAAAATACGCCCATTTTTTGTGGGGGTCGTGCGATTGCCGACGATAGCATGCGATTATGTGCGATGGCGTGCGATTATGAGGTTTACGTTAGGGTTTAAAGCTGCAGAAACCCTGCAAAAAACTCAATCTTGAAACTTGGAAGTCCCTAAAGTTCGCTCATCAAGCTCGCGGCCCAAAACAAAGCGTAGAGAAAGCTTGATTTTTTGCCCAAACGAAGGGATGTAGACGTCAGTCAAACTTGAAACTTAAACCTTAAACCTGCAACTTGGAATGGCTCATACAGTTTTTTGATGCCTTCGAGAGCAGAAAATGGACACTTTCTGTCCAATCCTCAAGGGTCGTCATCGTAGCTTCCGACGGCTTGCTGATGTTGTATTATATTGTATTTTTGTCTCTTGTGAAAACAATTAGAGTTGCTTATTCTGTAAAATCTTCCAATTCCAAATCTTCCAGTTTATTTTTTGAGGTGTTCCAAATTCCTTATATCTTATATATATTATTAATTATTAATTAGTTATATAATTATTAAAGGGCTTTTTGTCATTCATTTTTTTAATTGGAAGAACTGGAATTGGAAGATTTTTGATTGTTAAACCTTGTCGACTTCTTCTCTACGAGGCCTTTACGTCCGGCAATAACAGATGCCCGATGCGTCAACGTATCGGGTGATTTGTCTACCGTTACGGCAGGTATCGCACAAAGATATTATAAACATCAAATGCAGCCATTATGACTGCATTTGAAATTCAGAAATATCACAAAATCGTCAGCTATTCCTTGTATCTTGAGGAGATGGCGTAGCCGGTTTTCTTGCTGCGGGTTAGTGCGGTGGTGACTTCAAGTTGGCTTGACGGCACGCCGAGTTCCTCCATGTGCCGCCGCACAGCCATGTTGCGCCCTTCGGACATTTGCAGGGTGCTGTCGTTGGCCGATGCGCTTATTTGTTGCTCCATCATAATAACAATGTTGCTGTCATATTCGGCAATTTGGGCCAATTGATCCATGACATAGTATTGTTCGGAGGTGAAACCACGCTGGGTGGCGTCGAAGGGCAGAAATTCAAGTTCGCTTCCTGAGATGCCGAGAGCATTGGCTATGCCACGAGCAGGACTCGTGGCCACTTTGACCAGGAGATTGCCCAATGTTTTCCATACCAACTTCATATAGTTGAACTCAGGGTTGTTGATGTTGCCTTTCACAGGAATGTCGAGCTGGATTTTGTCGTTCTTGTCTTTAAGCACATACAAGGCTGCGCGGAGCGGGATATTGAGTGCCGAATCCACATCGCGTTGCCGGTCGCCAACTTCAGGTTTGTAGATGTCGATATGGTTGTCGCCTTTTAGCTCCGAGTGATTGATGGTGTTATGGCTGGTGAACGAAAACACACCATTGGTGAAGGGCTGTGCCAGATAAGCCACCGAATAGGGGGAGAGGTCTTTTAGTTGCAGATTCTTGATGATAAGCCGCAATTGCTGGCTGCGCTTCATGTCGTCGAGCGTTCCTTTCCAATTGACGATGGCAAGACCGCCATGAGGCAAAGTGGCAAACAGTTTGAGCGCGTTGTTGCCAGAAAGCGTGATGCTGTCGGCTTCGGCTCGGATTTTGGTAACGGGGAAAGTGAACAGGGTAGGCAGCGTATGGTCGTAGAATGTGAAATCGGAGTTGTTGAGGCGAAATTGCCGTATGATGAGATTTAACGGCTTCGATTCTTTGGCGACAGAGGTGTCGGTTTCTGCGTCGGATGGGGATTCTTCCTGTTCCGTCTCGTCTTTTTTGACATCAAACAGGCGACTGAAATTGCTGCCCGCAGCATAGCGGTCGAAACGTGATGACAAATTGTCAATAGTAATCGACGCAATGTCAAACTTGTTTTCTGCAATCAATATGTTGTTGACATCAACGTCAATCTTGGAGCATTGGAGTATCGGCGTATCGTCCAGGTCGCGCAGATCTGTGCCGTTGAGATTCACGTTACCGTTGACAGTCATTTGGGTAATCTGGCTCAAATTGCCTTTTGCGTGCAAATCGGCGTTGATGGCACCTTCGAGTGTACCGACGTTCATCACATCGGTAAGGTATGCTTTGGCGTTGGCTATAGAGAATTTATCCAGTTTAAGGTCAATGTCAAAGTCGTTGGTTTCCATAGTGTAGCGAATGGCGGTGCTGAGCGACCCGCCTTCGGCGAGAGCCAGCGTTACACCGGCTTCGGTACGTTCCTTGCCGCTGAAATATACCCCGGGAATGGCGATATTGATGTTGCGCAACTTCCATTCGCTGCCTTTCTGCTGATCGTTGTAGTTGATACGCCAATGGCTCAGGCGGATGTTGTAGAAACCGAGGTCCCAGGTGCTGGGCGTGGTGTCTTTGGGCTCATCGGACTTGAAATGGTCGATGATGCTGGTAAAATTGAATTTATCGCCATTTTGTAGCACCCGGACATCCAGATCGGTCAGTATGAGGTGACGCACACAAAGCTCTTTGGCCAGCAGCTTCCGCAGTTTTACGCTGACATCAAGAGTGTCGAAAGTAAGAAACTCCGTAGTGCCATCATCTTCGTAGACGGCAAAGTCGTAAATCTTGACCCTGCCCATGCAGGCATTCACGCGTAATTTGTCAACATTAATCTTCCGTCCGATTAAATCTTCGCCGTGATTGTTGACGTATGTCTTCGCAATAGGAGAGGCCACCAGGGAAACCAGCACAAAAAGTGCGGCGATAGAAAGAATGATAATAAGTATGATTCTTAATGTTTTATTCATTGTGTTTGATATCTTTTCCGAGAGCAAAATTAATAATAATTTCCTGTATGGAAAATATTTCGTACTTTTGCAATATGAAAAATAGGACAATAGCAGCTATCTTGGCAGGTGGAACGGGCTCAAGGATGGGGGGCGAGTGTCCTAAACAGTTCCTCCCAATGGCAGGACGCAAGGTGATAGAGTGGACCGTGGATGCATTTGAACGAAATGCAAATGTTGATGAGATAATTATTGTTGTTCTTGAAGATTACATATCCGCTGTGCATACGTTGGTAGAAAGTAACCGTTGGAAGAAAGTCACAAACATTGTCAAAGGAGGCAAAGAGCGCTACTTATCCACATTAGCAGCATTGTCGGCGTGCGAAACCTGTGCTCCAACGGATAAAATTCTAATTCATGATGCGGCTCGTCCCTTGATTACTCAGCAAATTATTGATGCTGTTGTTGAGTCCTTGGACAATTGCAGTGCTGTTGCCGTTGGAGTACCCTCGATAGATACCATTTGGCAAGTGGCGTCAACAGGAGGAAATACCGTTTTGGCACAGATACCCAACCGGAATCAAATGCGCTGTGCTCAAACGCCACAGGCCTTTCATATGGGCATATTGCGTTCGGCATATAGGCAGGCATTACAGGAAAAAGATATCATTCCAACAGACGATTGCGGTATGGTGATGCATTATTGTCCGCAAACAGAAATTCATGTGGTGGATGGTGATTCCCGTAATTTTAAAATCACCTATCCAGAAGATATCAAGAAAGCTGAATTATTGTTTTCGACGGGAGAAAAATAACAACATTACCTGAATTCATCCAAAACAAAACAGTATTAATATGCAGATTGAAGTAACTCAAATTAATTGGAAAATAATAGGGATCGATGCGTTGATAATTGCGTCTGCTTGCCTGATTCCGGCGTTGAGTCATCTGACGGCCCAGCCGTTGTATTATGCAGATCCGATGCGTTGGCTTTTGTTGGCAGGGCTTTTGGTGGTTGCCAACAAAAAGAATGGCTACTTGCTTGCCGTGGCTCTTCCGTTAATTGCATGTTTATTGAGTGGAATGCCTGCCCCTGTTAAAGCCGTAATTATTATGGTGGAACTGACTGCCAACGTTGCGATATTTCATTTGCTGGAGAAAAAGATTGCTGTTTTCTCAGCGATGTTGCTTAGTATCGTTGCAGCCAAAATAATCTATTACGCCTTGAAAGCTCTCATCATTGCCCCAACATCACTCATATCGACCAACGTTTGGTTGCAGACATTCATTGTTGTACTGATGTCCATAGTATTTGCTGGGGTGAGAAAACAGTTTGCGTCCAAATGAAAAATCCTGACACATCGCTTTTATATAAACTTCGCATCAAATCGGTTTACAAGCATTCGTTGTGAAATCATATTTCATTCGTCACCTTCCGTGACACGCTACTGCCGGAAAAACAGTTCTCTGCCATCTAAAAGATTATACAACAAATTGAAAACAAGATATATGAAAGATAGTATAGATACATCCGAAGAAAAGTTTATTATAGGATATACTGCAGGCGTGTATGATTTGTTTCATATAGGGCATCTGAATTTGCTAAAAAACGCCAAAGGCATGTGTGACAAACTGATAGTTGGTGTCACTGTGGATGATTTGGTACTATATAAAGGTAAACGTGCCATGATTCCTTATAGCGACAGAGCCGAGATTGTACGTTCCATAAAATATGTTGACGCTGTGGTGCCACAAGAAAACATGGATAAGCTGACAATGTGCAAGAAACTGAAAGCGAGTGTTATGTTTGTAGGAGACGATTGGTATAATACGCCTAAATGGAATGAAATAGAAAAACAATTTAGTGATGCAGGTATTCGTATCGTTTATTTTCCTTACACCAAAGGCGTTTCCTCTACAAAAATTAGAGAGGCACTAATAGCGGCACGGGGTTGGACTGTTGATGAGGGTTAAATATTTAATGCTAATTTAATGTCAGTTCTATGGTTGACAAAAGTTATTGTATGAGTTCATATCTTTCACTGCGATATGTGGAAGATGACGACAAACAGTTTTTCGAAGGATTGCACCATCAAGTATACCGGCAGCAACCTCTGGAAAGGAAAGTTCTTGTGTCCGATGCCCACGACATTGATATTGCCCTTCGAAATGTTTTTAGAAGGATTTCCAACGAGAAATTAGGAATGCTCTTATCTGGTGGTATGGATAGTTCCATCCTGGCATCATATATGCCAGAAGGTTCCAATGCATATACTTTCAGGTTTCTTGGTGGCAAATACAAAACTGACGAGCTGGAGCGTGCTGAGTATTATCCGGAATACTACCACCTTAATCTCCACTACGTTGACATCGATTGGAATATCGTTGACAAATACGTTGACAAAGTAATGGGCCACAAGGGTGCCCCTGTTCACTCCATAGAGCCCCAGCTATATGCTGCTGCACTGCAAGCAAAGAAAGACGGAATCACCATGTTAGTCATAGGGGATGCCGCCGACTATGTATTCGGGGGAATGGACGGATTACTTTCCCAGAATTGGAGTTATGATCAATATGTGAAAAGAACAATATATGTCAATCCTGTAGAAGTGTTGACCGACCCCTATGACATGAATTATCTTTTCGAAAGATACCGCATAGGGAAAAGCAGTATTGACTATATAAGATTCTATGATGAAATTGTAACCGATGAAAGCTATGCATCTTATGAAAATGCTTTCGAGACGGCTGAAATCGATTTTATAGACCCTTACGAACTGCTCAAAATGGCCAAACCTATGGACTTGGGCAGAATAAGGAATGGCGATTCTAAATATCTGATTCGAGATCTCTTTAGAATGAAATATCCCGAAACTACCATTCCTATCAAGCAACCCATGCCACGTCCCGTTGATGATTACTTTGCCCAATGGAATGGACCAACACGCAAAGAATTCAAAAAAGATATCGACATAACGAAATACACCGGAAACCAGAAGTGGCTCCTCTACTGCCTAGAGAGGTTTCTAAACAGATATGAATAATAACGTGAGAATATGGTAAACATAGACTTTTGCTTGAGTTCATACATGGCATTTCGCTATCTATGGAAAGATGGAGTTGACTTTGCCAAAGGTTTTCAACACAAGAACTTCCGTCCTGTAGAAAATGAAAATCGCATACCTGTCAGAACGCCAGAGGACATAGACAGCGAAATCCTGAAGCAGTTTAACAAACTGTACCGCTGAATTGTTTTTGAACATGATAGCCCGGTAAAAATGAAAAGCGTAGAACAATCAATTCAGTACAAACTAAAACTGCTACTAGCTCATCACGACTTTGTAAGGAGCAAGATTCCTTTTATCACCAATCTGTACATCAATTGGTTCCGTCAGTCTCAGATTAAGGCAGCACATAGGTTGCAGAACAAAAAGCAGATAGATGTTGCTTTTTTCCTGACAATTCCTGGCATGTGGAAAGCCGACTATCTATTTAGGGCCTTACAAGAATCACCTCGATACCACCCTTACATAGTTATATATCCCTATTCCCAATACAAAGGATTTAGTAAGCAGGAAGTTGACGAAACGATTCAACGAACAGAGGAGTTCGTTAAAGAAAGAGGGTTTGAATACATAATCCCATTCGACAAAAAAAATAATCGATGGATTGATGTCAAAAAAGAATACAAGCCAGATATTGTGTTCTTTTCCTCACCCTACAAAGATCACCTCCCACAATATTTCATATACCACTTCCGCAATTGCCTAACCTGTTATATACCATATGGCTTCACAAATTTCAGCTATATGTATAACAGCAATTACAATCTGATATTCCACAATTTGGTAGGATGCTACTTCCTTGAAACAGACATACACTTGAATCTTTTTTCAGATCACTCTCGGTGTCACGGAGCGAGTGGAATAGTAACAGGTTATCCTGGCACAGAGGTATTCCTCCACAAAGATTACCAACCTATTGACACCTGGAAACCGCAACAAGGCAAGAAAAAACGAATTATATGGGCTCCACATCACTCGATAGAAGAGGGTTTCGCCTTATCGTCTTTCCTGCTTATTTGCGATGATATGATACGGTTGGCTGATAAATATTCTGACAAAGTGCAGTTCGTTTTCAAACCACACCAACTGCTGAAATTCAAACTCCAACAAGTATGGGGTGGGCAACGGACTGAAAAATACTATTCAGCATGGGAGAAAAGAGACAACACTCAAATCGAAGAAACCTCATATGTGGATCTCTTTTTGACTTCTGACGCGATGATTCATGATTCCGGCTCTTTCACTACAGATTATATCTTCACGCGCAAACCTGTTCTTTTTACAGTTAGAAGTGACGAGGTTCGTACCAAGTATTCTCCTTTTGGTCAAAAAATGTTTGACGCGCACTACCATGCGCATTCCGTCTCTGACATAGAACAATTCCTTAATGAGGTGGTATTGACAGGGAATGACCCAATGGCCGTAACTCGTCAGTCGGTCTACCAACAATACCTCCAACCTATTAATGGACAACTACCTTCCGAAAGAATTATTCATGAAATAGAACGTATTATTAATTCTTAACTAACATGAAGAAATACGATTATATTATAGTGGGTGCAGGGCTTTATGGCAGTATCTTTGCACATGAGGCTACACTGCGCGGCAAACGCTGTATGGTTGTGGAGAAGAGGAACCACATTGGTGGCAACTGCTACACAAAACGGATGAATGACATCAACGTACACTGGTACGGCGCCCACATATTCCACACCAGCAACGACAGTGTGTGGAAGTACATGCAACAATTTTGCCAGTTCAACCACTATGTCAATTCTCCCATCGCAAATTATAAAGGAACGCTTTATAATTTGCCGTTCAATATGAACACATTCTGCAAGCTGTGGCCTGATGTCATCACCCCTGATGACGCTCGTCGCCGTATTGCTGAACAACAGGCCGAGTATGCCAATATTGTAGATCCCCGCAATCTTGAGGAACAGGGCATGAAACTTGGCGGGCGAGACATATATGAGAAACTCGTTAAGGGCTATTCTGAAAAGCAATGGGGGATGCCCGCCACAGAAATCCCAGCTTTCGTATTACGCCGTCTGCCGTTGCGATTCACTTTCGACAATAATTATTTCAACGACCCACACCAAGGTATTCCTATTGGCGGATATACTCAAGTTTTCGAGCGTCTTCTGGAAGGCGTTGAAGTGCGTCTTGAGGAGGATTTCCTGTTGAAAAAAGACGAGTATATGAACATGGCGGAGAGAGTGTTGTATACCGGCCCGATAGATGCCTATTTCGGGTATAAGCTCGGCAAGCTTGAATTCCGCACCGTGCGCTTTGACCATCAGTTGATGGAGGGGGTGGAGAACTATCAAGGCAATGCCGTCTTTAACTATACTGATGCTGAGGTGCCATACACCCGAGTCATTGAGCACAAGCATTTTGAATTCGGCAAGCAGCCCGACACCGTGGTCAGTTATGAATACTCCGAGCAATGGCATGAGGGATCGGAGCCCTACTATCCCATAAACAACGAACGTAACAATGCCCTTGCTGAACAATACAAGTCGCTTTCCGACAAGGAAGAGAATGTCAGCTTTGGCGGACGCTTGGCGGAGTATAAATATTATGATATGGACAAAGTGGTAGCCGAGGTGCTGAATCACCCTTGGCTTGCCAATCAATAATCAATCACATTTAACATTCAATATTATGGTAAAAGTATCAGTCATTCTGCCCGTCTATGGTGTGGCCCAATACATAGTCAAATGTACGGAGAGTTTGTTGGCGCAGACTCTCGAAGATATGGAATTTATCTATGTCGATGACCATGGTCCCGACAACAGTATCGATCTTGTCAAACAGACCATTGCCGGTCATCCTCGTGAGTCGCAGTTCCGTTTCCTCAAGCCAGAACATAACATGGGTGCCGGTATGGCGCGTAATTTCGCCATTCCCCAAGCCCAAGGGGAATATATTGCGTTTGTAGATAGCGACGATTGGGTGGAACCAACAATGTTTGAGGAGCTTTACAATGAAGCGGTCAAACAAGGGCGTGTGGATTTGTGTTATTGTCAGGCATCCAAGGATTTTCTCGATGGTCGCCCATCGGAGATCTTGCGCAACCCTGACGTTGAACCCGGCGAGTTCTCTCATGAAAAACGTGTCCATTTCCTGGCTAATTATGTGTCCTATTTTTGGACTTTTATCTACCATCGAGACCAGATTGAACGCAATGGTATCCGTTACCCGGAGGAGCGTTCGGCGGACGATAGTTATTTTGTAACCTGCAATCTACTGACAGCCAAGACCGTCGCAAGCGTTGACAAGACTTTCTACCATTATCTGATCCGTCCCGGTTCGGTGGTGACCACCAAGGACAGCACGAAGTATCAGAAGCGGCTTGCCGTGTTTGGACATCTGATGGATTTTGCCCGCCAATGCGGTGCATACGAGGAGTATAGTAATGAGATAGATTACCTCTATCTAAAGAAGGGTGGTATGTCGTCGGTGTTTAACTATGTATACAATTCAACGCAGCCCTCGGCAGACACCATTCAGGTAATCATGTCGGAAATGAAGCGCCAGATTCCCAATTACCGTGCCAACACTTACTTTCGCAAGCGCAAGGCGCTGCAGCTGATGGTATGGCTCTGTGACAAGCACCCCCGTTGGGCTCTCAAGGTCATTCCCCTGTATCTGAAGCGTACGCAACCAGCGGTTTGAGCTGGAATATACCTGCAGCATATTCCAGTAGAAGAAGGGGAGGGGAAATTTGGTTCGCACTGAGAATCAATACTAAATTTATGCGTAAACAAAGCCCCCGGTTTTATATCCAACAAAAGCGAGGGTTTTGTCACCAATAAAATCGAGGATTTTATTGGCACCCCAAACGAGGGGGATGCAAATGCAGGGTCTGATATATTGAAAAGGGTGTCCCGAAATGACAAGGACACCCTATTCTTATGGAGAACAGTATTGCCTATTCTGCCTGCTTGCGTTTCTCCGCGATGTAATAGAAGGTGATGCCTCCCGCTATGAGCAAGAGTGTGATAAGTGAGATGACAAGTGTCAGGTTGTCCAGCTTGTGCATGCGAGGCGCTTCATTCTTGAATTCAATCACGTGGTCGCCAGCTGGTACTGTCATGGCGCGGAGTATGTAGTTGGCACGGAGGTATTCGGCTGGTTTGCCGTCGATGTAGGCCCGCCAATCGGGAGCATAGTATATTTCGCTAAACACAGCCAGCCGGTCGCTGGAGGTGTGCGATGTATATTTTAGGTAGTCAGGACTGTAGGGGTGCTGGTGTTCCATGACGATGGCGTCACTGCTGTCGTAAGCCCCATTGTCTTTCAACTGCGCATTCACATCGAATTCGTTGGTGTTTACAATAGCCGTTGTGGCGGGGTCGATGGTGTTGAGACCTAGGATTTCCTCGTTGGCATTGCTGACGGGTTGAATTTCGTTGACAAACCAGCAGTTGCCTAATGCCTCAGGATTACGTTGCACCATACCGTTCTGTGCCACGATATAGCGTGTGTTGAGCATACCAAGCACCTTCCAGTTGATATGGTGGAAGATATAGAAGTCGATGATGTCCTGATAACGGCGCAACTTGGCAGCGCTATAGCCGCCAATCTGATGGTGGAAAGCCGAGGGCTTGGAGTCGTTGAAGGTATTGACGGCAAAGTTGATCACACGGTAATCTTCGTCGCCGTTGGCTTGTGCTTGCGCATCAATTTCAATATCATACCGATCCTGTGTCAGCTTCAGTCGGCTGGGGTTGGTGAAATTGTTTTCATTCAAATAGCGACGGTCGACACTCCATAAATCCACAACGGCAAGAGCCGCCATGATGGCGATGAGCCACCCTTTTTGTTTTAGCTTGTCATTGCAGGCGAGCCACAGCACAATGGCTGCTACAAGGATGAAAAGGATGCTTCGCCATGAGTCGCTGACGAAAAGGGACATGCGGTCCTTGATGAAGATTTCCTGCAACATTGGCCATTGCTCACCATACTGTGCTGCCATCTGCTGGTCGGCACTTCCAGAGAACGGGAATAGCCCCTTGAAGACAAGGCATATAATGATAAATCCTCCGGTGATGCCGGCACTCCAGTAAATGGCCCGGCGATTTTTTATGTCGGGGTTCTTGAAGATTTCCTTCAAAGCGAGTACCGCCATGATGGCCATGCATACATTGGCTAGAACGAGTGCCATTGATGGCGTACGGAACTTATTATATAAGGGAAGGTTATCGAACAGCCATTGGTTGATGCTAGGCAAGTTGCGTCCCCAACTCATGATAATGGCGATGACGGTGGCGATAAGGAGCCACCAACGTTCGGACCCTTTGACAATGAACAGTCCCAATATGAAAAGGAATACCACAATGGCTCCGAAGTACATGGGTCCGCTGGTAAAAGGTTGGTCACCCCAATATAGAGGGGCATACTGGGTGCGAAGTTGGCGATAGCTTTCGCTGTCCTCTCCGACTTTCTCGTTGCTGCCTCCACCAAAAGAGCCGGGAACGAGAATCGTGTAGGTTTCGCCTATGCCGTAACTCCATTGGTAGGCGTAGTCAATATTAAGTCCGGTCGAGGATGTTTGTGCGTTGCTTTTTTCGCCGTCGTGGTATAAGTCATCGGGAGTAACGCTGATGTCGCTACCACCTCGCATCGTATACTTGGCATACTCTTCATTGACAAGGAGATTTCGTGCATTACTGCCGAAAGCAAGCCCTGCACCCAACAGAAGGAATAGGACACTAATGAAAAATGGTTTGAGCGTTTTGTTTTTGATATTGACGATAAGGTACGAGGCGCCCATTACAAGTGCCGCTATAGCGGTGTAGAATGTAATCTGAATATGGTTAAATGTGATTTGGAGGCCTAACGCCAATGTAAAGAGTATCGACCCCCACAATATGTTACGCCAAGGTTTGTCGGACTCGGATGCACGCAATGTCAATGCCAGACCTCCCAGGATGGGTGCCACCATGCTGATGGCCCATGCCTTGGTAATATGTCCTGCTTCGATTATGATGATGTTGTAACTGCCCAGAGCAAAAGCAAGTGCACCTATCAAGGCGAGCCAAGGGTCGATGCCAAATGCAAGCATGGCGATATAGAAACCGAGAAGGTAGAGGAATAGGACACCTATGTTGCGCTCAATGCCTAACGGGCGGCCGATGAGAATGGATTTTAACGGGGTAAAGATGGAATGTTGTGGCTCGATAGCGGTTTGATACCCGGGCATACCACTAAACATACTGCTGTTCCAATTAGGGATGTCATTGCCAGTGTGTTCAGCATATTGCACTTGTTCGTATTCCATCGCTTCAAACTTCTGTATATCACCTTGTATGACAATATTGCCGTCGAGTACGGGGGAGAAGTAGATACATGAGAGTATAGCAAAGGATGCAATGATAATGGCATGTATCCACCATGGGCGTTTGGATGACTTATTGGTGTTATTCTTCATTATGATTTGATATTAATGTTTCTTGTTGATAGTTTGAGCCAACGTTCTTGCCTCTTTGATATTATCCTCAATAGAACAGTATGTCCAGCTGCCGTAGCGGCCAATGGAGTAGATGTCGTGAGCGGCAAGGATTGATTTGAGTTGGGCTACATGTTGTTGTGAGCGGTTGTTAATATGAACATAGGCGGGGTCCATAAGAATTACCTCATGATCGACTAGTCGATTGTCATCCTGAAGTATTCCCGCCGTCTTAAGGTCTGATAATACTCTATCAAGTAGATTATCAGCGTCAATGGTAGCGTCCTTGTCGAAGCCGAGTTCCACATAGAGTGACATCCTGTCTTGTCCGAGAATGTTGTCGTAGAAACCGACACGATAGAAGCAGTAACAACCTTCGGGGAAATAAATCCAATGATCTGAAGTGTTAGGTCCTTTGCGTTCAAAGCCAAGGTTGAACACCAACACCTTGTTCCATGTGAAAGCGTCTTTGTCAAAATCCATACCGGTCATATCCATCATTTTCACAAAAGGAATAGTGGATATGAGGCGGGCATAATTAAGTGTTTTACCGTTGTCAAGTGTGACGGTATGCGATTGCGGATTTATTGCGGTGACTTTGGTATTGGTGATAATATTGCTCTGAATAATGCCTGAGGAAATGCTATTAACATATTCTATGGCACCGCCCTTAGGGTATTCAAAGCTACCATTGTAGCTGGTATTGTTCTGATTGCGGAAGTTGCGTACAATCTCTTCAGGCGAAGCGTATGGAAAGAATCTTCCCATAGCATCTTTATCAAGGCGGTCAAGGTCGCAGGCGTATAGTTTGCTATTGTAGGGGATGAGGAATTTTTCGGCTATTGAACGACCAAATTTACTGTAGAGCATCTCTTTAAAGGTTTGATAGGCATCTTTTGGGGCAGTAAACAGGTCATACAGGCAGTCGATGAATTCGTCTTGCTGCAGTTGATGTATGTTTTTCTGGAATGGAAAATCGATGAGGCGGTCTTTATATTTGATATGGGTTGTTTTGCTGATGGTGAGAATGTCGTCGCTACACATATTTTCTGCCACCATCTTCTCAATCTCAGGATCTTGGAAGTGGAAGAAATGTCCAGAATAGTCCCATACGAAACCGTTGCGTTTGGTGGTGCGTGCATACCCTCCAATGCTGCTGTCTTTCTCCAGGACGAGGTATTCATGCCCTTCATCAAAACGAGCGAATGACAATCCGCTGACGCCACCGCCAATAATAATATCTTTAACTGAGTTTTCCATGTCTTGTTGTAGAAATCATTTTACCGTTGGGTATTCGACCCTCACGTGATACACGCTCATCATTTTTATAGTCAGTAGTTCGCGTATCTTGGTGATGTCGCCAAAGGTGATGTTGCTGTAATTAAGTTGCCGTTCGTTAATCTTGTTGTCAATGATTTTGTTCACCATAGTTCTGATGGATTCGCGATCGGGATTTTCGATGCTTTTGGTGGCGGCCTCAACTGAATCGACAATCATTACCACAGCCGTCTCGCGCGAGAATGGTGCGGGCCCTGCATATTGGAATATGGAGTCATCGGCGGTCTCACCTGGATGCTCCTTTTGCCAGATGGCATAAAAATAGCCGGTGCGAGTGGTGCCATGATGGGTACGAATGAAGTCTGTCACGTCGTTGGGCAGATGGTACTTCTTAGCAAGGGCGATGCCGTCGAGTACGTGCCGTGTGATGATATGTGCACTCTCTTTGCAGTCGAGCTCATCGTGCGGGTTGAATTCGGTGTTTTGGTTTTCTGTAAAATAGAGGGGAGCACTAATTTTGCCGATGTCGTGATAGAGAGCTCCCACACGGGCAAGAAGTGCGTTGCCACCGATTTCGTTGATGATATCCTCGCTGATATTGGCCACCTGCATGCTATGCTGGAAGGTTCCTGGTGCCCTGCGCGAGAGTTCCCTCAATGCAGGTGTGTTGGTTGATGAGATTTCCAGCAGGGTGAGTGCGGTTGTCATTCCAAATATCTTCTCAAACAGATATATGAGCGGGTAGGAGAGGAGTGTGAGCAAGGCGTTTAGAAAGAACATCATGTAACGTTGCTGGTCGAGTCCGTGCAGGTTGGTGTTTTGGCTCAACATACCTGCCGTATAGATAAGTGAGTATGTGGCGAAGATGGTTAGTGCCACGATAAAGAAGCTGCTCCGACGTTCGAACCCTTTGACGGTAATGATGCTCATCATGCCTGTGACCATCTGGTAGAAGATGAATTCGAAGCTGTTAGGCACCATGTTGCCGAGGATGATCACGGTGGTGAGGTCGATATAGAGAGCCACTCGCATGTCGAAGAACACCCTCATTAGGATGGGAACAATACATACGGGGGCTAACAATACCCATTCGGGGTTGACGCGCTCCACAAGAGCCACAAAACCTGACATCATCAGGATGGTTACCATGACAAAGGTGACTTTCTTGTTGTCCTCAAGAATGGGATGTTTCACTATTTTGAGGAACATATATAGGGCGACAAAAGCTATTATACAAAGTAGCATCTGTCCCAAATTATGGTTGAACACATTGTAGTGGGACTCAAAACGCTCGCTATTTTCGGATTCGAGCGACGCAATGGCTTGCGCCTTTTCCTCGTCGATGTACTCGCCTTTTGCGATAACAAGCGCTCCCGCCTGCACCATTTTGGAGGTGTATTTTATCTGAGACAGACGAGAGTCTAACTCTATCTGGGTGCGTAATGATTCATAACGCACCGACGGCACCAGCACCTCTTCTTTCAGAATGGATGCTATATGGTTGTCACTATTTTCATTATGACCGTTGCGACTGACAATATCCTCTATATCATCAGCAGTCACAAAGTCTGTTGCTTGATGTTCCGATGCTGTATTTCCTTGTAGTACAATAAGGGTACGAGTGGCAAAATCATCTATGTCCTTTGGCGTCTCTACATAACCTTTTTTATAGATGGTGTTAAGTACTGTGCGTGCCTGTTGGCGGCTATTCCAATCTAACGTGCATTGGTCAAGGCGGTTTCGGGCCTCTTGCTCTGCCGTCGAATCTATGGTGAAGTATAGTAGCGACTGCTGGCGAGTGGCGGCACGTTCCCGTTCCACCTCGCTCTCGCTTTTTCGGATAGCAAAATCGTAGGGAGCGTAAAGGTCTTCTTCGTTCCAGAAACTGCCCACAGCATAATTATAATGTGTCTCGCGGTCATTGTGGGGAAACATTAACAAGATGAGAACTACCGTAACCAGCATAGTCATAATCTTATAAATGAGTGACATGTGCGGCACTATCTTTTCAAGCAGCTTCTTCATAGCGACAAATTGAGAATTGCAAAGATACGAAAAAATCAGAATGTTGAAGCTTTCTGTGATATATATCGTTCAATATATGCCAAATCTGCATGAATATAAATGAGTGTTTAATGCTATTGTTGCTTTGGGATTTGACAACATTGTGAGGCGTCATCATTCAAGACAGGTGCGGTTGTGATGCCTGATTTTTTCCAAAAATGACAGAAAAATTTTCACATGTGGACAAAAAGATATAATTTTGCAGCCGAATTTAGAAACTGTTTTGATTTTATTGATGAGAATTATTGGGCATATAAACGAGGGATTTTTTTACGGTATTGAGTGCGCAATGGGGTT
>CACXCY010000026.1 GCA_902766265.1 uncultured Bacteroidota bacterium | reverse complement strand
GAGCCTCTGCTCGTGCAAAAGCCCAAGTCGAGCTGCGGTTGCACCATCCCTTCGTGGCCTAAAGAGCCTATTCTTCCTGGCGAGTCGGAAGTCATCAAAGTGACCTACCGCACCAACCGCGCCGGCATGATCAACAAGACCGTAACGGTGACCTCCAATGCTGTCAAGAATTCGACCGTTGTGTTGCGCATTAAGGGTCGTGTGCTGGAACAATCGGCTGAGGCCATGCCAGAGAAGAAAAACGATTTTGGAAATGGTTCGCCCGTTAATAAGAATTGAAAATCAATAAATTAAAAACGAAAGATAAAAGCCGTCTAATGGAATCGTTAGATGGCTTTTTGCACTAAAACAAACCCTTATGCCACAAATTTCACAAAAAGGTATGGAATTGCCGCAGTCGGCGATTCGTAAGCTTGTTCCTTTTGCCGATGCTGCCAAGGAACGCGGTGTTCATGTATATCACCTCAACATCGGTCAGCCCGACATTGAGACTCCCAAAGGCGCTTTGAAGGCTCTTTCGGAGATTGCCAAGGATCTTCCTGCAAGCCATGGCGTGTTGGAATACAGCCATTCGGCCGGTATCCCGAGCTATCGTCGTGCCCTTTGCAACTATTATCACCGTCATGGCATCGATGTCACTCCGAATCAGGTTTTGGTCACCACGGGAGGTAGCGAAGCCCTTCAGATGGCTTTCACCGTTTGCCTCAACCCTGGCGACGAAATCATCATCCCGGAGCCGTATTATACCAACTACAACACCTTTGCTAAGTTATGCGGTGCTAAGATTGTCACTATTCCCAGCGACATCAAGACGGGTTTTGCCTTGCCGCCCATCGAGGACTTTGAAAAGGCCATCACGCCTCACACCAAGGCCATCATGATTTGTAACCCCAACAACCCGACAGGTTATCTATACACCCATGAAGAGTTGCTGAAGGTGGCAGGTTTGGTCAAGAAATACGACTTGTTCTTGTTTGCTGACGAGGTGTATCGTGAGTTCTGCTACGACGGCCACAAACACTTCAGCGTGATGCAGCTTGAGGGTTTGGAGCGCAACACTATTTTGTTCGACTCCGTTTCGAAGCGCTACAGCGCTTGCGGTGCCCGTGTAGGTTGCATGGTGACCCGTAATAGTGAGGTCTATGCTACCGCCATGCGCCTGGCTCAGGCCCGTCTGTCACCACCGAGCTTCGGTCAGATCTTTGCCGAGGCCGCTGTCGACACTCCACAGGAGTATTTCGACAAGGTGCAAGCCGAATATGTGGCTCGCCGCAACGTCATCGTTGAGGGTGTCAATAAGATTCCGGGCTGCTTCTGCCCGATGCCTAAGGGTGCTTTCTACACCGTGATTGACCTTCCCATCGACGACAGCGACAAGTTCTGCCAGTGGCTGCTGACTGACTTCAGTTACAATGGTGCCACCGTGATGCTGGCTCCCGCCACAGGTTTCTATGTGGATCCTGAGAAAGGCCGTCATCAGGCTCGTATCACTTATTGTCTCTGCATCGACGACCTGAAGGCCGCTATGAAGTGCTTGGATGAAGCCTTGAAGGTGTATCCTGGTAGGACGAGATAAAAGTCCTATGAAGAGACAAACGATAGTTAGGGTGCTTGCAGGGGTTTTGTTCCTTTGCAGCACCCTTTTTCTTACGCAATGTAAGACATCACGTTACCAAGTTAAGGGAATAGTCGATAAGGTGTGGACATTTAGTCAGACGCATCCCGAGGGCTTCACGATTGATCTCAGAACGATGACAGAGCCCGTTGAAGGAATCTGTGTTGCGTATGCGGCCACGCAAAACAGCCACTCACGCGACCAGTTGCCTTACGTCGTTTCTCATGCACTTAGTCATAATGGTTATGTGGGTGGTTGGCTGAACACTGCTGATAGCCTCTATTATTTCGATAGTGACAGAATCTTTCCAGAGGACTCGCTTGCGGCAGCCTTGCGGTTTGCTAAGGTAAACGGCCAAATTTCCGTGTTTGTCCTTTCCACTTATACGGAAATCCTTGTTGATTCAACAATGAAACATCGATAATATGAAAAACGGCGGGTGACCGCCGTTTTTCATTTGCTCAAATTATTTCAAATATTTATCCAACCAATTGTAGAACCTGCGTTGCCATAACACGCCGTTCTGCGGCTTCAAAACCCAGTGGTTTTCATCCGGGAAATAGAGGAATTCAGCATCGAGGCCACGTAGGATGGCGGCGTTGTAGGCCTGCATGCCCTGCGTGAAGCAGATGCGGTAGTCCAAGCCGCCGTGGATGACGAGGATGGGCGCGGTCCATTTGTCG
>CACXCY010000025.1 GCA_902766265.1 uncultured Bacteroidota bacterium | reverse complement strand
GAAGGTCTTTCGTCGGGTGGCAATGGCGACAATACCTTCCCGCCGGCTATTGATGACAACAATCCTGATACGCCGTTCTAACCAAGACGGAAGTTCGGCAGCGGCTTTTGTTGATTGTCAGCTTGTTTGCCAGTTGGTCGCACATATGCCCACGCGTGGTGCGATGTTCGTGCGGCAGATGTATTATCTGCACCCGTGGCATAAAATGCGTTCACCACGACCGTTGCGTCGAATTGCAGGGAACGTTGATAAAGTTTTGGCGTCGGGAGGTGCATTATTATAAAAATATTGCTATCTTTGCAATTCACGATGACACCGTTGGTTGTCATTATTGTAATGATATATAATAAAATATACTAATATGGAAAAGAAAGACCTTCTGAAAGAAACCGTCCAACACATCGACATTAAGAGCTACGACTCCACCCAACTTATCGACGCTATGCGTCACATGTCTTTCACCTCGCGCGACACGGCACGTGCTGCCGACATCCTGATGATGATGTGCGCCGAGAAAGAATGCACCAACATCCTTACCATCGCCGGCTCCACCTCGGCAGCAGGGTGCATGCAGGTGTATGTGGACATGGTGAAGAACAAGATGGTCGACGTGGTGGTCTCCACCGGCGCTTCCATCATCGACATGGACCTCTTTGAGGCACTCGGTTTCAAACACTATATCGGCACCAAGGAGAATGTGATTCCCGACACCACCCTCCGTGAGCTTTACATCGACCGCATATACGACACCTTTATCGACGAGGAGGAACTGCAGGCATGTGACAACGCAACCTTCGAGTTGGCCAATATGCTGGAAGCCCGTCCCTACAGCTCTCGCGAGTTTATCTATGAACTTGGAAAGTGGCTGCACAACGGTCGCGCCGTGAAGAAAGAGAGCTTGATACAGACCTGCTACGAATGCGGTGTGCCTATCTTCTGCCCCGCATTCAGCGACAGTAGTGCCGGCTTTGGCATAGGCAAACACCAGTGGGTGCGTGCCCAGGAGGGCAAGCCCTATCTGAGCATCGACTCGGTGTGCGATTTCATCGAGTTGACCAAGATTAAGATGCAGGCCCCCGAGACAGGTCTTTTCATGGTCGGCGGCGGCACGCCCAAGAACTTTGCCCAGGACACCGTGGTATGTGCCGAGATTCTCGGCCACGAGGTGCCCATGCACAAATACGCCATCCAGATTACCGTGGCCGACGTGCGCGACGGCGCATGCTCCAGCAGCACGCTGCTTGAAGCCGGCTCATGGGGCAAGGTGAGTGAACAACTGCAACAGATGGTGTATGCCGAAGGAACGACGGTCATCCCGCTCATCGCCTCCTACGTCTACCACAACGGCGACTGGAAGAACCGTGAATACAAAAACTGGCAGAAGTTATACGCCAAATAAGACAACGACACGCCAAGAGCCAACGGATTACCGATAGCCAAAACATGCCCATGACCCAGGAAGAGAGACATCAGATACGCGAACTGATACGTCAGGAAGTGGTGCTGGCTACGGGCTGCACTGAACCCGGCGCTGTGGCATTGTGTGTCGCTAAAGCCCGCGAGACATTGGGCGGCATGCCCGACAAGGTGGACATCCTTCTCAGCAAAAACGTGTTCAAGAATGCGATGGGTGTCGGTATACCTGGCACAGGCATGATAGGCCTCCCCATAGCGGTGGCTATGGCCGTGACAGCAGGTGACTCCCGTCGTCAACTGGAGGTGCTCACACTTCCGGAGGACAAGGTGGAGGAGGCCAAGCAATGGCTGGATGCACATAGCGACGCTGTGGGCATCGGTGTCAAAGAGACGGACGACAAACTCTATATCGAATGCACCTGCCACAAAGGCGACTCCTACGCCAAGGCGGTGATTAGCAAGCGCCACGTTAATTTTGTACTGATAGAGAAAAACGGCGAGACGCTGCTGGATGCCCAAGGGTGCGTGGACAAGAGCAACGACGACTGCAAAGGTAAATCGTTGGCAGATTGCCTGACGGCTCGCATGGTATACGACTATGCCGCCACGGCGCCTATAGAGGAACTGGAATTCATCAAGGAAACGGTGACCTACAACCACGCCGCTTCGGAGGAAGGGTTGCACGGCTATGGGCTCAACGTGGGACGCATTCTGATGGAGAACGCCGACGGAGATATCGTGCATACTGTGGTGGCTCGTACGGTGGCGGCTTCCGACGCACGCATGGATGGCTGCACGTTGCCTATATACAGCAACAGCGGCAGTGGCAACCAAGGAATTGCCTGCACCTTGCCCATCTACGAATACGGCAAGGCCAAAGGATGCAGCGACGAGAGTATTGTGAGGGCGCTCATCATGAGCCACCTGACATCCATCTATATCAAGCGTGGTATCGGCCGATTGTCGGCGCTGTGCGGATTGGTCAACGCCTCGATAGGCGTGGCCAGCGGTATGGTGTACCTGCATGGTGGCGGCTTTGAGCAGGTTTGTTATGCAATCAAGAACATGATAAATACCGTGGCAGGCATGGTGTGCGACGGTGCCAAACCCAGCTGCGCACTCAAGATGTCGACGGGCTTGTATAGTGCCTTTGTGAGTACGGAGCTGGCTTGCCAGAACAGGGTGGTGGATGCCAGCGACGGGTTGTCGGAGCGCGACATCGACAGTTCGATACACAATCTGGGCCGCTTGGGACATGACGGCATGAACCAAACCGACGACATGGTACTGGACATTATGACACACAAGCAGATGTAGGACACCAACAAAACCATGTTGATAAAATACTCCTGCTATCGGATATGAAAAAAAGTATAAGTGGTATTTTTGCAAAACGAGTTTAAACTGAAAATATTAAGTTATGGAATTTAACAACAAAGCGAAAGAAGAGCTGTATTCTCAGCAGATTAGTGCGGGTAAGCGCAAATATTTCTTCGATGTGAAAGCTACCAAAGGCGGTGACAAGTTTATCACCATCGCCGAAAGCCGTAAGATTTTTGACAACAACACAGGCAATTTCTATTACGAAAAGAACAAAATGTTCCTCTATAAGGAAGACTTTGAGAAGTTCAAGAAAGGTTTGGAGAATGCTTTCCATTTCATAGAGACGGGCGAAATGCCATTGGTGGATGTGAACGCTGAGTATGGCCACGACAATGAGTTCCACCATGCCGACGCTCCTGCCTCTACGGGTGACATCGATCTCAGCGGTAGCGCGATACTCGATGATATGAATTTGAAATTTTAACGTGGCCGACGGCACGATGCCGTCTGCATCTTGATACATACAACTATGGGAAAAATCATCTCAATTGCCAATCAGAAAGGCGGTGTCGGCAAGACGACTACGGCCGTCAATTTGAGTGCCTCGTTGGCTGTGCTGGAATATAAGGTACTCCTTGTTGACGCCGACCCGCAGGCCAATGCCACTTCGGGATTGGGTGTGGATCCAGAGCATCTGGAGAGTAGCGCTTATGAATGTTTCTTGGGACAAGCCGGAATTGAGGACTGCATCGTTGAGACGGATACCCCAAATCTCTATCTGCTGCCTACGAGAATCGACTTGGTGGGAGCAGAGTTGGAACTTGTTAACGAGAAGAAGCGCGAATACTATGTGGCCAAGGCCTTGGAGCCGGTCAAGGACAAGTACGATTTCATCATTATTGACTGTTCGCCGTCGTTAGGCCTGATTACGGTCAACGCTTTGACGGCCTCCGATTCGGTGATTATACCCATCCAGAGCGAGTATTTTGCCCTTGAAGGTTTAGGCAAGCTGCTCAACACGGTACGCATTGTCCAGACCCACCTCAACCCCAATCTGAGTATTGAGGGTCTTTTGATAACGATGTACGACGCGCGTCTGCGTCTGGCACGCCAGGTGGTGGAAGATGTGCGACAGCACTTCAAACAGATGGTGTTCGATACGCTCATCTATCGCAATACCAAATTGGCAGAGGCCCCCAGTTACGGCAAGTCCATCATTATGCACGACGCCAGTTGCTCGGGCGCCATCAACTATCTGAATCTTGCCAGCGAGATTCTGAAAAGAAACGGATTGAAATGAAGCTTTGGCTTTATTAGTGAAGTAATTAAACAAGAAACAAATGGCAACTAAAAAAAGTGGCGGCTTGGGTCGCGGTTTGGGTTCCATACTCCCTGAAGTGGATATCGATGTGACAATGGGCAACAACGCCACGGTGACAACCTCTGTAGCCACCATACCTCTTGACAAGATTGAGGCCAACCCGTTCCAACCCCGTAAAGAGTTTGACGAGGCGGCATTGAAAGACCTGTCCGACTCTATCGTCCAGCAGGGAGTCATCACGCCTATCACGGTGCGCAAGATGCCGGGTGGCAAGTATCAGATTATTGCTGGCGAACGTCGTTGGCGTGCTTCGCAAATGGCTGGATTGAAGGATATACCCGCCTACATCCGAGTGGCTACCGATGGTCAGATGATGGAGATGGCTCTGGTGGAGAATATCCAGCGTGAAAACCTGAACGCGATGGAGATTGCCTTCTCCTATAGTGCTTTGATTGAGGAGTGCAAGTTGAGTCATGAGGAACTCAGCAAAAGGGTGGGCAAGGACCGCTCCACGATCACCAACTACTTGCGCCTTCTCAATCTCCCGTCAGAGACTCAGATTGCCTTGAACGAGGAGAAGATAACCATGGCACATGCTCGTTGCCTGGTCAATGTCACCGACATAGAGGAGCATAGGAGTGTACTCCGCGCTATTATCGACCGAGGCCTCTCGGTGCGGCAGACAGAGCAGATGGTGAAAGACCTGAACAAGCCGAAGACATCTTATTCCCGCAAGAAAAGCGACGACCTTCCCGAACTTCAGGCGGCAGGGCGCAGCGCGCTCAAACAGCGGTTGCAGTCGGAAGTTGATATTGTGCGTAGCCGCAGAGGCAAGGGCACTATCACTATCCATTACAACAACGATAGCGACTTTGAGCGTCTCATGAAGCTCATCAACAAATAGGCATTCAGATTTGACGTCAGTACTGCATAATATAGAAAGAAGGGCAAAGGCGTGTGCTTTTGCTCTTTTTGCTATGGCTGCTTTGGTGTGCCAGGCACAGACGGTTGAGACGGGCGCGGAAACATCTCAAACGCAACAAGGGAGAGGATTCAATCAGTCAACGTCGGGCATGCCAAAGCCAACGGTGCCGACAGCCGTGGTGGAACCGCACAATCCCAACAAAGCGTTGTTGTTGTCGGCGTTGCTTCCCGGGGCAGGTCAGGTGTACAATCACCAGGCGTGGAAAATCCCCATCATATATGCCGGCATGGGCGGTGTGGGGTATCTTATCCACACCAACTACACAAAGATGGCGATGTTCAAGAAGGAGTACATCTATCGTGTGAACAACAATGACACGCCCCAATTGGACAAGTATGCCACCTATCCGACAGCGAATATCTACAATTTATACCAGTCATACAATAAGGACTTCCAGCTGTATATCATCGTCGAGGTGGCGGTTTACGGACTCAATCTGCTGGATGCCTATGTCTTTGGCCATTTGTTTGACTTTGAAATCAACGACGATTTGTCGTTGCAACTCTACCCGGCGTTGCAGTGCCAGCAGCAAACAATGCTGGGTATGACTCCGTGTCTTGGAATCAGTCTGCAGTTTTAGCGTTGCTTTTTAGGGAAACAGTGTTGTCGCTCGCTATGTTGCAATATGGGGGCGTCTACCGAGTGACGTTGACGTTGCCCGTGAGGTCAATGTCGCCCCAGATGCCGTGGCCGATGAAGTGCCAGTAGTATCTTCCAGCGCGGATGTCGCTCTTTTGGGGGATCCAGAAATCTTCCTCTTTGGAGATGTCCTCGGCGGTGAATACTTTCTTTCCTTTGTCGTCGTACACTATAAAGATATTGTTTTGGTAGCCCTTGCCTTCAAGAAGGTTTTGGATTACGAAGCGTTGTTGTTCGCCTTTGTTGTTCAACTTGATAGTGGCAGGGAAAATAAGAGTGTCGATGGATGATGTGGCCTCGTCAGAATCTTTGTCCACGATTGCGCTCTTTGTCGGTGTGGCGGGATGTTGTGCGACGGGGGCTTTCTTTACGTATAGTTGCAGCGTGCTTATGATTTCGCATCCATTCAGCGATGATGAGGTGTCGTAATAGGTACCGCTTTCGGTGTAATATTTTCCGCACCACATGTAGGGCGTTTCGGTGGTGTCAAGGTATGGTGGCTTTCGTAGAGACAGGGGGATGGTGACGGTGTTGCCGGCGGCCATGGCCTCGTTGCGGCGTTTGTGGCGGCCAGGATTGTTGTTGACGGCAATAGTGACGGTGGTGATACCCTCGTGGCACAGGCGTTTGATGAGGTTGTTGGGGAGGTCGATATATTGTGTGGTGCAGCTGTCGGCAGGCAGGTTTTCGCCGACGGTGTTGACGGAGCGCAACGAGCCGCGTTTTCCGCCTTCGTAGAGAGATATGTCGTAGGGGGCTTGGAGTGTATGGCTGTCGTAGTTGCAGTAGGACACGGAGATCTTGGTGAGGTTATTGTCGGCACTGGGAGCGGGCGCGGTAGTGGCTTTGAATGTCAGGGAGGGTGTATGTAGGGGTGCCGTGGTGCATGGATGTTCGATGGCGGCAGGAGCGGGCTGGGATGTGGGCTTCTCTTCTTGTGGCGCCGGCGGCACGGAGATGCCCACTATGTTTTTGAAGCGCCCCCAATAGGGATTGTGTCGGTAGAGGTTGACGCTCTGCTGTGGCACGCGTAGGATGCACGATTTGAAATCGGTGCCTACGAATGGGCTGATGTGTGTTGTGGTGTTCAGGTCTGTGTGAAATATGGTAGGTGGTGTTTCGGCCAGCACGGTGATGGTGTCTAGTCGGGTGCCGAAGAACGACAGGAATCCGATGAGAGACACATTCCGTGGCAGGACGATGGTGTGCAGGGAGGTGTTGTGGCTGAAGGCGGCGCGGCCGATGCTGACAATGGTGGCGGGCAGGATGATGGAGTCGAACTCGTCGTCGTAGCCGTGGAAGGCCATGTTGCCTATGCTGGCGACGGTGTAGGTGGTGCCGTTGTGTACCACGTGGTCGGGGATGCGAATCACCCGTTTGTAGAAAAGATGCCGTGGGTTGTATGCTACCTCCACGTTATGCGATGTCAGTATGTCGTAGTAGAGGATTTCGCCATCGGCGGTGGGCGCATAGAACGTCTGTGCGGCTGTCGGCAGCGATACGGATAGGAGTGTGACTGTCAGTAAGAGGGAAAACCAGGTGTGTGTGTGGCGTTTTTGCATGTGAAAGTATGCGCAGGTGTGCGTTATCGTTTTGTTAGTTAGTGTGTTGTTTTTATGATACGCTGCAAAATGGTATGGCAAAAATACGGAAAACCACGGGTCTGATGTTGTTGCCGGCAGATAGTTATCAACTGCGTTTTGTCATTATTTCGGCGG
>CACXCY010000024.1 GCA_902766265.1 uncultured Bacteroidota bacterium | reverse complement strand
TGTCCCCGGACTCCATAGAGCCCGGCAACATCACGCTATCTCGTTTCCCATTCTTTCAATGCTCTCTCACTATCGCCTCTCCCCCCCCACTCTTTTCAACACCTCATTTTTTCGGCGAAAGCGGTTGCAAAGATACAACTGTTTTCCATTCTACCAAAATATTTTTTTATTTTTCCTACCATTAAAACGCTATCAAGTACATAAACAATAAATTATATACGCAAAAACTTTATCCGTAGCATACACATTGTTCCATTTTTTCAAGAAATCGTAGGGTTCGAATTTCTCAAATTGCACAAATTTTGAGCGATATACACTCCTGATGTTGAATATAGACATTTTTATCTATCATTCAATTATTTATATATGCAATTATACGAATATCACAACTATTTATCAACATATACGTCATTAGTGCTATCTCCATTCCCTATTACATGATAAGATCCTTGGCTTTCCAACTGTCTTCCCAGACCGTAATACATTCTATAAAAATAAAACAAAGCAGGAAATAATCCTGCTTTGTTGCTTACTGTTGCGGAAAGAAAGGGATTCGAACCCTTGAAACGCTTTTGACGTTTACTCGCTTTCCAGGCGGGCCAGTTCAACCACTCCTGCATCTTTCCGGGAGACTGATTCAAACGTCATTACACGAAATTTCTCTTCATATGTTCATGACATTTGTGTTTGCAAAGATACATATCTTTTTGAAACCGCACAAATTTTTCTTCTATACGGCTTCAAAATACACTCTGTGCACTATAAAAAGTAGGGGAAGGCACCACTGCCTCCCCCTCTATTGATATCATTTTTCCAGTCCGAGAGCTTTCTTGCCCTGATTATACCGAATATCGACAGGAATGTTAGCCGCACGGATGTTGTCCAAATCCTTTTGCAAAGCAGGACGTACTTTTCCGTTTTCCTCAGCATATTTCTGTGCGAAATCGTAATCGCCCTCGCCTTCCACTTTCAGGATCAAGGCGGCCCACTCTTGCATGGCAGCTTTAGCATTCTCAATGTTGACCACATACTTGCCATCGGCTCCGCGTGTGAACGCTTCATGATCCTGCATAAAGTTAAAGCACATCATATTGGCAATTCCATGGGCCTCGGAAGCACCAAAACGTACGCTACGGAGGATGCCAGCAATATACGTCACATAGGCGTCCTCAACGCTAATGCCCGTAATCTCGCCATTTTCAATAAGTGTTTGCGTAAGGAACAACCCACAAATGTCCGCCTTGGATTCTTCCCATGAACTGTATTGGTTCTTCAAAGCTGTGCGGACATTACCTTTGCCGTTGACAGTATTCTTTATACCGAGTCCGTGGGCCACCTCATGGAAGCACACATTACTGAAAAACGCGTCAAACTTCACATTGTCTATCTGGTCGTCGCAGATGCACAATTTGGCTATAGGCATCAATATATTATCAAATTTGGCCTGCATGGCGTTCTTCAACTGCAGACGACGAGCGCCCTTGGCCAAATGTACTCTTTCATCGTTCGGCAAGTTAATGGCAATGGTTTTGGAACCGGCATTGCAGTCACCTGCATAGTAAATTACATCGTACACGTTGAGGTCGCTCTCCGTACCAGGAACCTCTTGCTTGAATTTCGGGTCACAAGGCAGTTGCTTCTGCAAATCGGGTAACATCTTCACAAACTTGGCCAGATTATTGCTCCAATTCACATCTTTCACCAATATGAACGATTCGTAGGATGTCTTATATCCAAAAAGAGCATCATCGTAGTTTTCGATAGGTCCCACGACGAAATCAAGCTTGCTGTCCTTCATATCCATCCACGCCATATCACTTGCCAAATAATCGTCGGTTTGGAAGGCCTTGCGGCGCTCGATGAGATATTTCTTCATGGCGGGGTTATCCGCAATATCAATGGCCTTACCCATCAGTTCGTCCACCATGGCCAGTTTGTCGGCATAGGCCTCATGGTAGGGTATTACCTTGAGGGCTCCGTTCTCGTCACGGCGAATAATAGTGTATTGACTGCTCTTGGCTGGGTCGTCCAAGTTGTTGAACTCTTCCTCCGTCATGTCGACAGGGTAGAAATTGACCCCCTTGGGACGCTCTCCCACACCAGGGATAAAAGGTTTCTCGCTGTCAAGACGATCCCATGCTCCATATTGCAACATGGCGAACTCCTTCATGGCAGGGTCGCTCAACGTGTCGAGAGCAGCGCGATTCTCCAAGCCGTAGTACTGTTCCCAGTACAGTTCGTCCATGATATCGGCAATTTCTATAAAGATGGGCAACAGTTGTTTTTCGCTATCGCTCAAAACGCTGAGGTCGGTCGTCAGAGTAAACTCGGCGTACTCGTCAACTTTCTGCTGCAGTTCGCTCACTGACGACTCTGCAGTCTTATGCTTACAACCTATCGCTGCAAAGATGGATAAAGCCATAATGGTAAGTGCAATTTTTTTCATTGTTTAATGGTTTTGTATGTTCTTAATAGACAGAGACGGGATGATGTTGGGGCTTAAGGAGGTGTCCTTACCTCGCTTTCTTTGACAACCCCGCAACTGCCCGTCTCTGTCTTTTACTTACTCTTCCCGATACATGGCATTATTCTGCCTTGTCGGAAGTGATTTTCTCCAACCACTTCAACATGCCGAACATGATAGCCATGGCGATGAGGCATACCACGAGGAATACCAGCCAGCAGAGCCACAGTTTGGGCAGTTTGTTGTAGAAGATAGGTCCCAAGAGGATAAGCAGGTTGCCGATAGCGGTGGCACTGAGCCAAAGGCCTTGGCAAATACCTTGGATATGCTTGGGGGCAATCTTGGACACGAAGGAGAGTCCCAGCGGGGAGATGAAGAGTTCGGCAACAGTGAGGAAGAAGTATACCACGAGCATTACCCATGCATCAGTCTTCAGACCCATACGGGCTTCAGTACCAAGCTGACTGTAAGCTTCGCCCGAGGGGAATCCTTTAATATTGCTGAGGATGGTGAGGAACAGATATGCACATGCAGCGATACCCATACCCACGGCAATCTTGCGAGGGGTGGAAATCTTGCTGCCCCACTTGGTTCCGAAGAGCCACATGATAATAGGAGTAAGAAGAATAACCAGACAGGGGTTGACACACTGCCAGATTTCAGGAGCGATAGCATCGGTTCTGACGAAGTCGCGGGCAAAGAATGAGAGAGACTCACCGTTCTGATGGAACGACATCCAGAAGAACACACAGACACCCAGCACGGCATAGAGGCCTGCCATACGCTGTTTGACCTCCTTGGCCATAGCGGCTTTTTCCTCGGCGGTGTAAGTCACAGCACCCTCGTCGGTATTGCTGACAGCGGCTTTCTTCACGGGGTCGGGCATGCCTTTCTTGGTGCACAGGAAGATGACAAGAGAAATTATCATGGCCAATACAGAGGCGATAAAGGAGAAATGTACACCCGTATTGAATACCTCAAGATAGTTAGTGCAGTTAGCCACATCGACAGCGCCGGCTCCGTTGGCAACCATCAAGTCGGAAAGTGTAGCCAACTGAGTGGGGTTCATGCTGTCGGGATTGTCAATAAACTGATGGCAGAGTTTGGGGAGGTCGGCATTGTAGGAC
Source organism: uncultured Bacteroidota bacterium (assembly GCA_902766265.1). Lineage (GTDB taxonomy): Bacteria > Bacteroidota > Bacteroidia > Bacteroidales > P3 > Colimorpha. Next base: position 11,760 of record CACXCY010000024.1, on the reverse strand, counting down.
ATTCCTTTGACACCCAGCCACCACTGACGGAGCACAGGGGCAATAAAGGGAGCCACGACACCGCCAATGTTGATGAACACGTAGAAAATCTGAAAACCGGGGTCACGTTTCGACTGGGCTTTGGCCAGTTCTTCGGAACCTCTCTTGGCAGCTTCGGCCTCAAAGTTGTCGTACAACTGACCGACGATTGCCTGCAGATTGCCTTTGAACAAACCGTTACCGAAGGCGATGATGAAGAGTGCGATGCAGGTGATGGCCAGCACCATGCCCTTGTTTGCCGGAGAGGCCATGATGGGGATGGATAGTATCACATAGCCGGCAGCCATGGTGAGCAGACCTGCCTGGATGGTGCCTTTGTAGTTCTGCAACCTGTCGGCGATAATACCGCCAGGCAGACTCATAATGTAGATACTGAAGTAGAAGATGCTATAGATGACACCTGCCACTTTGTCGTCGATACCGAACTTGGAGCAGATGAATAGCACCAGCACCGCATTCATAATGTAATAGCCGAAGCGCTCGCCCATGTTGCTCAAAGCGGCGGCGATAAGGCCCTTGGGGTGTCCCTTCTTGGCCTCACGCACGTACAGAATAACGGCAACGATGACGATGATGGCTACAGCCGAGATAACGTAACTTAACGTTGACATAAGGATTGTAATGTTTTAGTTAATAAATTATTGAATTGTGTTTTCTCTTCTGTGGGTTCGCAGAACCGAGTTGCAAATATAGGAATTTTTTTTGGAACAACTGTCGTTTGGCTAATATTTAGTAATTTTGCAAACCCGAATCAAGGACCTGACTCATGATTGACAATCTGCTACTCGACACGCTACGGCGCGGAGGCACCATCCTCTACCCCACCGACACTGTATGGGGACTGGGCTGCGATGCCACCAACGCCGACGCTATCGAAAAGATATACCGCATCAAGCAGCGAGACCACACCAAGAGCATGCTCCTGCTCTGCGCCGGCGAAGAGATGGTGCGGCGCTATGTGCCTGCACCGTCGGAAGATGCTTTGCAGCTGCTGCTACACAGCGACCGCCCCACGACGGTCATCCTCCCGCACGCCGTAGGTCTTGCCGACAACCTGACGGCAGCCGATGGCAGCATCGCCATCCGTGTGCCGCGGGCCAACGCGGGTGTCACCGACAGCCGGGGAGCGGAGTTCTGCCACGAGTTGCTGCTGGCTTGGGACCGCCCGATTGTCAGCACATCGGCCAACCTGTCGGGAGAGCCGTCGCCGACGTGCTACAATGCTATCGACCCCGCATTGTTTCCGCTGGTGGACTACGCGGTGGCGCCCTCCATGTGTTCCTCTCCCTCCCGAGCCATCCCCCACTTGGCGCCGTCGCGCATCGTAAGGGTGGCCGACGACGGTTCTGTCACCACCTTGCGCCCATGAAGTACCTTCTCTATACCGACCTGGCCGCCTACGACGAGCGGCGCGTGGAGCAACTGCTGACCACCCTGCCGCCCACGGAGGCGCAACGCATCCGTCGCACATCCCACTTCGTAGGGCGGCGCGAGAAGGTCATCGCCTACCAATTGCTGACCGACTGTCTGCGCGAAGAGGGGCTCCTGCGCGAACTGCCGTTGCTCGTTTACGACAGCCAAGGCAAGCCCCGTCTGTCCAACTATCCTGAGGTGCATTTCAACATGAGCCACTGCCGCAACGCCGTGGCCGTGGCCGTGGCCGACAGAGAGGTGGGCGTCGACGTGGAGTCCGTGCGAACATACAAGGAGCCGTTGGCCGAGCGCGTGTTCGGGCAGCGAGAGATGGACATCCTCCGACTGGCCGACGACAAAGACCGTGTCTTCTCGCGGCTGTGGACGCGCAAAGAGGCCGTGGTCAAATGCCTGGGTACCGGTATCGTAGGCATGGAGCCGCTGCAAGGCATCGATGTGAGCGACGACACCGTGTCCGTCTCCACCGAAGGTTTTCCTACAGCCATCAGTCCATGCCTCCAGTCTTGCCTTCTCCGGCTCACCACCCTGCCCTTGCCCGACGACGCGGGCTACCTCTCCCTCTGCCAACCTGCATAGTCCCGCCCTGGAAAAGTAGAGGGCGGCAACCTTTCAAAAAATCCCGTGGAGACTTTGAAAAGTCCCGTGGAGAAATCCGAAAGTCTCCACGGGAAATCGCAAAGTCTCGAGGAGAAATTTCAGTCCTCTGCGAATAGAGCCAAATCCCCTGTAAACAAGGATGCAAAAAGGGGGCGGCCCGAAAGCCAACCCCCAATTACAAAATTATAAAATCGAAAACTCAAAGTTAGGAAGGCACTGCCGCCTTCGCCCGCTATCTGCGGTGCGAGCGGGCAGCTGCGCCGAACACAGCCCATCCGCCACCGCCGTCGACCCAAGGTCTGTACAGCGAGCTGCTGGAGAGGTAGTCCACGATGCCATCGTTCATGGCATCCGTCAGGTTGTCGTGAGTGCCAATCGTGGCTGCCGGATCGGTGAAGTCGGTGACATCCGTCTGCGCCACCTTATAGTTATAGCATCCCTGGAGGGTGCCGCCCGTATTGCGCCCATAGAAATAACCGCCAGCGGACACCATGCCGAACCGCGCATAGCAGTTGGCACACTCACCGCCGTCCATCACACCCACGAAACCGCCGTAGTCATTGCCCTCGGTCTTCACACGGCTGAAGCAGTTGCGCACACGACCCGCATGACAGTAGCCCACCACGCCGCCGGCCATGCCTGCAGCAGAGGCGGCGACTGTCGAGGCAGCACGGCCGCAGTAGCTGTTGCGCACCTCGCCACCGCGCATCACGGCCACAATGCCGCCCACCGTGTCGTTGGCCGACAACCGCGTAGCGCTGTTCTGGCAAGAGTCAATCTCGCCGTCCGACCAGTTGACATACGCGATGCCGCCTAACGAGCCCGTGGTGCTGATAGCCACCCCAGTGGTCAGCATGCAATTGTGCACCTGGCCGTGGTTATGGAACACCACGCCGCCCAGCGACGCGGTAGAGCTCGTGATGCCGCCACCGAAGTAGCAGGCACGCACCAGCCCCTGGTTGTTATACACCACAGCACCCGCCTCGGCGGCACTGTAGTCGGCCGTCGAAATAGCGTAGCAGCCCACCACCTTGCCCGACGGCAGGTTGTAGAGACATATACCCGCCGCGGTACGGCCTGGGCAGCTAATATGTGCTTGGTTGACGCAGCCCTCGATGGTGCCGGCGTTGCTGTCGCAGATGCCCGCCAAGCCGCTCAGCGTCGTTCCCGCCGCTGTGGTGGTCACGCTGAAGTTGGCGTCGGTAGCCGTGCGGCAGTTGCGCATCACACCGTTGTTCAAGCCGCACAGAGGCGAACCCTTGTAGGCCGTCACCACATTGCGCGAATGGTCGCCCTTGATGGTGATATCCTCCACCACGCCATTGCTCGATATAGAAGCAAAGATGGGGTAGTTGCTGTTGTTGGTGATGCCGGGCGTAGTCGATGACGACGTGGCGGCATAGTACATGCGCCCCGTGAAGTTCTTGATACCTGATGTCCAGTTGCTCGTCGTCAGCACGATGTCAGAACGCATAATGGCGAAGTATGTGCTTGCCGTCACTGGTTGTCCGTTGACGGGACGTCCCGCGTTAAGCGTGTCGCGGAGCCGTGCAAGTTCATCTGCGGTATAAATCTGGAACGGACGCGTCTCGGTACCGTTACCAACAAACGAAATCGCTGTCGTGCCCGTGCCGTCGGGAGCATCTTGCCACTCGGTGATGTCCAGTGCCGGCACCTTCATGATGCTGTTGCGACGCACTTTCACCCCCAAGACCTTGGTACACTGTTTGCCGGCGGCGTTGGTCACCTTCACACCCAGCTTGTAGGTCGTCGTGCCGTTGAGGGCAGGCAATGTGAGGTAGAAAGTGCACAGGTTGCCCGACCCACCACCTATGGTACGACCGGGGTCGCAGTTAATGGTAATCTTCTTGGATTCATCGGTCACACCTGTACCTATCAGGTAAGGGTCGTATTTGTCGTAGTCTCTGATGGTGAACATCCCCGATATTTGCTTCGGAGTGTCGCTCATCTCAGTCAACTCAATCTTGGTAATCTGCTGTGATGTGCCCAACGAGGAAAACAGCTGTATGCGTGCCATACCCGCCAAAGAGTGGAACAGCACCGAGTCGCCACTGGCGGAATAACCCACCATGGGGCAGGCATCCTTGCCGAAAGTGTAGTCGTCGCGGAAGTCCTGCACAGCCGGAAACTTGACCGCAGCGTTGAACGAACTCGAATAGCTGATGGTATTGCTGGCGCTATGGGGATAGATAAACAGATACTTGGTATCCGATCCATTCAGTCCGTCGGCACGGAAATAACCCTTGATGGTACCGTCGCCACTGATGATAGCGGCCTCATGTACCGTACCGCCGTCGGCATCGCCCGACACAGAGAGCGCATCGCCCATATCCCAATACACCCAACGTTCGTTCACCAGATACGTCTTCGTATCCGACGCAGGGGCTTCCACGCGGGCACCAAACTGTTTGGACACGAGAACCTCGTCCTTTTTACAGCCCGTCATCAAGCTTACTGTCATTACTGTCAACAGAGACAGAAACATTAATCTCTTCATATCTTTTTTGTGTTGCAGACCACGATGTGTGAGGGCACACCGACAGTCCCTGTTCGATAACATTAATACCACAGACCCTCCTCATATTCTCCGTTGCCGCCGCCGCTTCCACTGCTGGGGTTGAAGGGGTCGTCGCCAAAGCCACCGGCACCGGTAAATTCTGAAAACTCCTCCTGCACATGCGCCTCTTTCGAAAGAGCAAAGCCGTGCTCCACCTCGTACTCGTAGATGGTGAGCATCGGTGGAAGGTAAGGGCTCTTTATGTCTTTTTTCTGCATCGTTATTACTATTAGTTCGTCAATATAGTGTATGTTATGGCCGGCGGGCCATGCCCGCCGGCCTCCCATATATCATTATTTCTTTATTACTTTCTTCACTACGGTACCTTGCTCTGTCTTCACACGGAGATAGTAGGCACCAGTGCTGCAGTTGGTGAGGTTGAGTTGCACCTTGTCGGTATCGTACACCTTGCGGTCGGCAATGCGGCGACTGGAAGCGTCGTACACCTCCACCTCCATCAATCCGGAGGCCTCCACATTGACCACACCACGTGTCGGGTTAGGATAAATCCTCACCTCGAAGGTAGCTGGGGTGATGATGTTGCCCTCTGCCGACTTGTATACGATAAGCGAGAGAGTTACCACACTGTCGCAACCGTGTACCGTCAGCAAGCTGTCCACCAGACGTATGGTAGCCACGCCAATGCTGTCCACGAGATTGCGTACACGCTCGGTCTCCTGCTCTGTAAGATAGAATCCGTAGCCCGAGTAGCTTTCACCAAGACGCACCGAGTCGGTGAACTCGGAAGACGTCGAGCTGTTGACCGTCAGCACCAGCGTCGTCACGCTGTCCACATAGATAGCCGAGTCGGTCTGGTGTACGCTGTAGCTGCCACTCTCGGTGAACGTCTGGTTCTGCCACTCATAGTAGTCGCAGGTGGTAGCAACGATGGTGTCGTAAACCGGGATGATATCAGGCGTACCAAAGACCGGATAGCCGTGGTTCTCGGTGCCGGTGAGGTCGGAGCGCCAGAAAAGCAGCGTGGTGTCGTGCTGAGAACGCACCCAGTCGTTGAGGGCACGTGTCAGGTTATTGACACCCGCCACAGGAGTTGTCATCAGGCACTGGTTGCCGCTGCCATGGAACGAGCTGTAGTTACGGAATGCACCCGCATCGTCGTAGCCCACCGCATCGCTGGCAGTACCTTGGAGGTAGTAGTTGTTGGTAGCGCTGACGTTGTCGAGCAGGATACCTGCCACAGCGCCCACGGCCTCAGTGCCGTTCATGCTACCATATACATAGTTGTTCCTGATATCGGTGTTGTCGGCATAGCCCACCACGCCACCGGCGTTGGCCGAGCCATTGGTCGTCACCATATTGACATAGTTGTTCACCAGTCGTGAGCCGGTCGACGCCTTAGCGCCGATGACACCCACAGGACCGGACGGTGTACCGGTGGAGTAACCCACAATACCGCCGATGTAGATAGCATCCATATTGGAGGTATCCATAGCGCGTGTATTGGTCACCGTCACTTCAGTACCACGTCCCAGCACACCACCGGCGTAGACGGCGCTACCCAGCAGTTTCACCTTCGACTGGCTGTAGTTGATTGTCGAGTTGTCGGCTTCAGCCACCAAGCCACCCACCGTGTGGTTACCACTGAGGATGGTCACGATGCCGGCAGTGGTGTTGTCCACGATACCGCAAGCATCCACATCGGTGGCATGAGCCATAGCGGCCAGACCACCCACATGGTGCGGACCGCGCACCATGACGCGCTGCAGCTCTATACCATTGAGATATGCGCTGTCAAGATAGCCGAAGAAGCCCAGGTAGGACATATTCTTCTCGTTGATGATGATATCGCGTATCTTCACGTTGGGATCCACGATGAAGCGTCCGTGGAACTTCTCCACCGCGTTGCCCAGCGGTGTCCAGAGGCAGGCACCCATATTGTAGATGTCGGCAACGCCACCACCCACAGTACGCGGATGCACGCGCACCGTCTTGAAGCGGAACGGCAGCGGCTGTACGCCGTTGTAGCCGTTGATGCGGCTGATGAGCCAAGCCAAACCCTGCTCACCGTAGATATCCACATCACCATTATACTGCGTCACATAGGAGCCGTCAGTAGGCGGTGTAGTCACGGAGTCTCTCCAGTGTTTCAGCGGTGTGAAGTAGGCCTGCACCGTGTAGTCCTCCGAAGGCATAAGGATGTAGGTATGCGGACCGGCAGCCGGGTCGAAGCCCCACATCTGGAAGGACTTTCTTGCCGCCGGTGTAGCTTGCAGTTCGATACGTGAGCCCTCGCATACAGGCGATACTCCCGAAGTGATGGCGGAACCGTCGTAGGCCGTCATGGCCACATCGCCCCACGAGTTCTCCATCAGCACCTCTTTGGTCAGCGTGACGGCATGGAACGCGCGGTACACACGGGCGTGGTAGTCACTCCCACGGGTATCGGTACCCGTGATGGTGTCTGCCCAGCTCCAATGTTTGTCCGTCACATTCGATGTCGACGGTGTTGCCGAAGGCACTGCCACTGCGTTGATGTTGACCACATCAGCTGTATTGAGGAAGGAACTTTCATCCACAGTGGTGCCCGTGGTCTTCTTCACCTGAACGTCGATGTACTTGGTCTGCTGACAACCCATCAGGTCGGTAGCCGTTACACGGTAGTAGAACGTGGAATCCGCTGCCGTAGGCCGCATCACCATATCCACCAGCAGGCAGGTGTCGGCGTTCGACTCGTTAGCCAGCGTAGGATCACCGTTCTGCAGACCGGCCACCACATGGTCGTTGGAGTGAGGCGTCGTGTAGGTGCGGATACGGAGCGTCGAGTCAAGCTTATTGTCGTCTCCGTAGTAGAGGTGCTCCCATGTATAGGTGTAGGGGTAGAAACCGCCGGTGACACGATAAATGATAGAGTCAAGACCCACGGGGCACGACGCATTGCCGTTCATTCGGTATTCGGCCACCGCCGGTTCCACACTGGCAATATTGCTCATCTTATGGAACGTAGCGCAACGCTGCAGGAAGAGCGTGTAGGGACCTATGGTCGGGTGGAAGAATACATTGTACTCTGTGGTATCACTCGAGAAGTTGTGGTGTTGTACTGCGCGCGCCGTATACAGCTGGTTGGCCACCGAGACATGGGCAAACGAGATGGTGTCGCGAGGCGCCTCACCCACATGGTCATAGCCACCGGGGAACCACTTGTTGATACCGATACGTGTATTCTCGGGGATTTCCGTGCTGTATGAGAGCACCGTGCTGATGTTGTCGGTCAACACCCGCACGTCGGGATCGGGGACGGCGGGTGCCGTACGCGGCAGGAACACATTGCTCAGCAGATGAACCTCGTTCCGCACCTGCGTGTTGAGGTAAGCCGTGTCGAGCGCATAGCGATAACCTGTGGCGTCGGTGGAGTTAGTCTGCAACAGATAGGTCGTACCCGCCGATGTGCCGCACTGCGAGGTAATGTAGTAGTTCTTCGTAATGTTGACTGCCGACGAGGGAGCCGAGACTCCGAGCACCAGCGAACCTTTGTCCACATGGACACCGGCACCTGATGGTTTGCCACTCGTGGCCGCCGTACGCAATACAGCGTTGTTATATATCTCTACGTTGTTAGTGATAGTAAGCGTGGGCTTGTCAACGCCGTTGCCTTTGATGCCGACAGCACCGCCAGGCGTGCCACTGGTGCCATTCCACATATTGATATTATTGTAGAGCATTGAGTTGTTGTTGAGCGTCAGTCGACCTCTACCTTCCAGTAGGAATATCGGCGCGCTGGCAAACAGCGTGTCGCCGTCACGCACGGCGTTCTCATAATAGGGGTTGCCGCCGACCGTGACAGGTCCATTTCCTCCCGTTTGGCTATGACGTTTCACGCGAGTACATCCACTGCCGTTGAAACGCATGTAGTATGTGCTCAACTGACCGTGGTTGCGTATACTGAACATTGGTCCTCGATAGGCACATAGCTTACTGGGGAATTGGTAATGGCTTCCCGAGTATCTTATTACCTGGATGGCACTATAGTCCTGACCACGCATCACCACATTCTGTTCCGATATACTGTCGGCACCGATAATCATGGTGTCGAGGATGCAGAGCACGTCACCCTCCTGGTAGACTCGATGATCCAGCGCATCGCCCAACGTTTGCAAATAGCCCTGTGGGGTCTTACCCGCATCAATATTCAGGGGACCTGTGTGGGGGGTCAACGTTTGACCGCCACGGGTCACACTGCGATTCGAAGCAAGGTATATGGTATCACCTTTCTGACGGGTCTTCACCTTTATCGTCAGGTTGTAGCGTCCCGATCCCTCGCCGTCGACGTAGATAAACGAAAGCAGAATCTTACCTATAATGGTGTCCTTCGGGTACATGAGCGAGCCGTCAAAATGAACGCCCACATCGAAAGCGGCGGCGGCACGACCGTCAAGCAAGCCCACCTTGAGACCCTTGCCTTCGTTGCCTGGGAGGGCATAACCCATCGCTCCATTGTTGGGGGCGGTGGTACCGTATGCCGAGCCGTTACCGAGGGCGAATACATCTATATCCCTTGCGTCTGGCTCCGTGTATCGCCAACCCATACCGGTAGTGACACTTCCGCTCAAATCCTCCGTGGGAGCCACCGTGACTGCTACTGCTCGGTTGGTGGGATCTGCGGCACTAATAGCAGTCGTATTGCTGACAGTTGTTAACTTGAAGAAGTTGCTGTAATTCTCGCTACCCACCGATGGGGTCCAGTGGATGCTGTCCAGATATAGGGTACGCTCAATCATGGAGGCCGGCAGAATCACCTTGCGAACCGAATAGTTGGAGGTGCCTTCATTATACATCACCAAAATTTCTTTCTCCTCATCGTGGAAATCCTTGATGACGGTACTGATGATGAGCGTCACCTCAATAGGTGCCACAAAGTTACCCACGCTGTCGTACTCTTCCATCGTAAACACCACTTCGCGGACAATGGTGACACTGAATGAGGTGTCGTAGGTCAGATAAAAGTCCATGGTGGGTATTACGTTGAGATAGTTGACCACAGGGTGCGATACAAAACCGTGCAACTGCTGCAGGTACTCGTTACCTGCTACAATGCTGGCTTCCTGACAAGGGTAATATTGGTTACCTGTATGGGTACGGATGTAGCCCGTGTCGGTGGGGCATGCAACCGTCTGGAAATTTCTACTCAGACGCATGTACAGACCAAACGTATAGTTGGGGTTGTCCAGGATGGCACGACCGTCGACATCGCTGCTGCCTTGGAGGTAACGCCAGCCGTCAGTACCCACGGTGTCGTATGCAGCACCGAGCAGCACCACCTGACCGCCGTTGTCCTGGTCCACGATGACATTCTTAATACGATAGTAGTGTCCTGCATCCGTAGGAGGCAGCTCCAGTGTGGCCTTGGCCAGAGCCAAGTTGTCGGTCGTCACCGAAGAGCCACCCGAGCCCACAGTCATCGTTCCCAGCTTCATATTTCTATCCGGCATCAGCCGCACATTAGAGTTGGCCACAATGGAGACCTGACGTTTGCGAATCAATTCGCCGTTGCCTATCGTCCAAGTACGGTAACCCAAACCACTGTTCACGTATGGATATTCCGGATTAGCACCAGCACCAAAGGTGTTCAAACAATGGCAGGTGGCATAGAAACCACCGTCTTGTAAGTTGTCCGAAGCGGTCTTCTGACGGGCGTTAAAGAATGCCTGGGAGTTACTGTCGGCCATCAGGTAGGCAAAGCCCTTCACCTCGCCGAACACATCATTTTCATCAATGACGTTGACATAGACACCGTCGACGATATAGAATTTGGTGAAATCGGTGGGTATGTCGAAAGCGTCACAAACGGGTACCGACTTACATAAACTGTCGTTATCACAAGCATAAAGCGAGTCGCCGCCCTGGTAATTTGTCACACCAGGCACCACGCCACTGGGCGTTATGGCACCATTGTAGAGAGCACTCAAGTCGGCCAGGTCATCCACCAATTGTCCATCAGCCTTCAGGAACTGCATGCTACGCATATAGGTAGCCGGTGCCTTGATGGCAATGATATTGCGGTTCCTCATCAGGATGGTGTCGCAACGGCAGAAGGAGTAGTCGGGCGAGTTGTAGGCCGTGTAGGCGTCACGCTCACCGAGGAAGGTGATGGCCACGCTATCGAGCAACACCGAGTCGGCACGCTGTATGGAGTGGAGCGTCTTCTCCGACATGGGGTCGCAAGAGTAGTGACCGTAGTGACGCACGGTGATATGACGCACCAGGTCGCCACCCTCCACCGAAGTACCGGAGCAGATGAGGTTACTGTTGATGTTCATAAAAGGAAGCGAGGAACCCATCGACAACGCCGAGGTGTTGTAGCCCTTGCCGTCGACGAGGATACGGGTCTCTCCACCACAGACACCACGTTTGTCAAACGTATAGCGTCCACCGGCGTCGCCCCAGTCGGCACCTGCATAGACAGAACCTTCAATATATATGTCACCTGCCGCCACATAGCCGTCGGCGGTGGGGTCGGTAATATTGGGGCGATAGGACATGTATGGGTCGTTGGCACCGTAATAGTTGGTTGTCCAGGCCTGGCAGTCGCGCACGGCGTCAATACCGATGTTGACATATACCGAACCGTAGATATTACCACGATAGCCGCCACCATAGACGTTACCGTCCACCTCGCCGCCTAAAACATTGACAACTGAGGAGGGACGCAACGTGGTGTAGGTGGAATAGTTGGCACGGGTCAGGTAGCCCGTGGGGATGCTGTCGCACTCGTCGGGGTAGCCGTCGTCCACAGCTTCCGAACCGCCGTGGATAGCATTCTTGACCTGACCGTTGTCCATATTGAGTTGCTTGAAACCATACACCAGCTGACGGCCAGCCATACGGCCGTTAACGATATTCTCCACGCCACGGGCTCCACAGTAGATATTGTTTCTGTAGAAACCGCCGTGTACGTGCACTGTAATTCTTCCGTAGTTGTCGGGAGATGCAAAGGTGGGGTGCGGTGTTGTATTGCCGGGATGGGTGAAGTCGTGTTTGTAGACATAACCCATATTGCCGCCACCGTATACGTTGTCGATGAAGGAGCCACCGTAGAGGGTCAAGGTGACCTCCTCCGACACAGGCACGGTGTCGCACGCTTGCGAAGCGGCGAG
>CACXCY010000023.1 GCA_902766265.1 uncultured Bacteroidota bacterium | reverse complement strand
CGGCACCGGCGGCGATGAGGCCTGTCTTTTTGCCGGCGACTTGTTCCGCATGTATACCCACTTCTGCGAGAAGAAGGGCTGGAAGGTGGAAATCACCGATTTCAATGAGGGCACCTCCGGCGGCTACAAGGACATCACCTTTACCGTCACCGGCGAGGGTGTCTATGGACTGCTGAAGTACGAGAGCGGCGTACACCGCGTGCAGCGTGTCCCAGCCACCGAGACCCAAGGGCGCATCCACACATCGGCCGCTGGCGTGGTGGTGCTTCCGGAGGCCGAGGAATTCGACGTGGAACTGAACATGAACGATGTGCGCATCGACACTTTCTGCGCCAGCGGGCCCGGAGGCCAATGCGTCAACACCACCTACTCTGCCGTCCGTCTCACCCATATCCCCACGGGCATCGTTGTCTCGATGCAAGACCAGAAGAGCCAAATCAAGAACAAGGAGAAGGCCATCAGCATTCTGCGTACCCGCCTATACGAACGCGAGTACAACAAATACATGGAGGAGCTCTCCACCAAGCGTAAGACTATGGTGGCCACGGGCGACCGTAGTGAAAAGGTGCGTACCTACAACTATCCTCAGAGCCGCGTGACCGACCACCGCATCGGCTGGTCGATGCACAACCTGCCTGCCTTCATGGATGGCAACATCGAAGAATGCATCGAAGCCCTTCAATTGGCGGAGAACGCTGAGAAACTCAAAGAAGCCGTCGGTTGACACATGCCCCGACCATGTGTGGGCATATGGTCAAACCACGTGTGGGCATATAATCGGACTATGAGCGGGCACGTGGTCGAACCAAGTGTGGGTACATAGTCAAGAGACGCAAAGACGGGTTGCCCATCGAGATGTTTCTTCACCGTTACGTGTTCGGAACGTCTGCCGAACAACAATAAAGCCAAGCATTATCAGTCAGCCGAGGCCATCAATGGCCTCGGCTGACCTTATATTGGTATGTCGATGCAGGAACGCTACAGCATCTTTGCAATCAAGTTGCAAGAAAGTCCCTGTACTTTTGTTGTCGAACAACAAAGCGACAAAAACATCACAACAATGAAACTACATAATGAATATCAGCACGATGATGAACACGAGTACCACCACGAAAATGCGCGCGAATGCTACCACGGACACGCAATCCACGAGCACAATCACCACCACAATGGCCACGGGCACCACCACGAACACCATCACGGCACGGCCAAGCCGATGCTTGTCAAGATAGTCGTTGCCTCCCTGCTGCTGGCAGCGGCGATGGTGGTAGAACACACCTGCGGACTGCCGACATGGCAACTGCTACTCATCTACCTCATCCCTTACATCTGCATCGGCTACGACACCTTGCATGAAGCCGCCGAAGGCATCGCCCACGGCGACGTGTTCAACGAGCATTTCCTGATGAGCATCGCCACCCTCGGAGCCCTGGCCATCGGTTTTCTGCCCGGCGCAGAGACACAGTTTCCCGAGGCCGTGGTGGTCATGCTCTTCTTCCAGATAGGCGAACTGTTCGAGGGCTATGCCGAGGGCAAGAGCCGCGACAGCATAGCCCATCTGATGCAGATACGCCCCGACAACGCCGACGTGGAACGCGGAGGACAGGTGCTGACGGTGCGGCCCGACGAGGTGGCGGTGGGCGAGACCATCGTCATACGCCCTGGCGGACGGGTGCCCCTCGACGGCACGGTCATCGAAGGGTCCAGCACCCTCAACACCGTAGTGCTGACCGGAGAGAGCATGCCCCGTGAGGTGACGGTAGGCGACGAAGTGATGTCGGGCTGCGTCAACCTGAGCGGCGTGATACGTGTGCGCACCTCCAAGCCCTACGGAGAGAGCACCGTAGCCAAGATTATCCAACTCGTGGAGCATGCCTCCGACCACAAATCGCGCAGCGAAAGTTTCATCACCCGCTTTGCACGGTGGTACACACCCCTCGTGGTCGGTGCCGCAGTGCTGCTGGCCGTCGTGCCGCTCCTCTTCGGCGGCGCGGCCGCCACATGGCTCTACCGCGCCCTGCTGTTCCTGGTGGTGAGTTGTCCCTGTGCACTGGTCATCAGCGTGCCCCTCACCTTCTTCGGAGCCATCGGCGGCGCCTCCAAGCAAGGCATCCTCATCAAAGGTTCCAACCACATCGACACGCTGGCCAGGACGGACACGGTGGTGTTCGACAAGACAGGTACGCTGACCCACGGCACCTTCGCCGTCGAGGCCGTTCACCCCGACCAATGCGACGAACAGCGTCTGCTGCACCTTGCCGCCCACGTCGAGCACTTCTCCACCCATCCCGTGGGTGCCGCCCTGCGCGAAGCGTTCCCCGACGAAGCCACCGACGGCTGCCGACTGAGCGACGTGGAGGAACTTGCAGGCATGGGTATCCGTGCCTGCGTGGAAGGGGCGACCGTGTGCGTAGGCAACAGCAAACTGATGCAGCACATAGGTGCGGCATGGCGCAACTGCTCCCATACAGGCACCATCATTCATGTGGCCATCGACGGCGTCTACGCGGGACATATCGTCATCAACGACCAGGTGAAAGCCGTCAGCGCACAAGCCGTCAGCGACCTGAAGCGTGTCGGCGTGAACCGCACCGTCATGCTGACAGGCGACCGCAAAGAGGTGGCCGACGAGGTGGCACACATGCTCGGCATCGACGAATGGCACAGCGAACTGATGCCCGCCGACAAGGTGACGCAGGTGGAACGCCTGCTACACGACAGCCCCGACAACGCCCTCGCCTTCGTGGGCGACGGCATCAATGATGCCCCCGTGCTGGCGCGCGCCGATGTGGGCATCGCCATGGGAGCCCTCGGCAGCGACGCCGCCATCGAAGCCGCCGACGTGGTGCTGATGGACGACAACCCGTTGAAACTCGCCACGGCCATCCGTCTGAGCCGCCGCGCCATCGCCATTGCCCGTCAGAACGTCGCTTTCGCCATTGCCGTCAAAGTCGCCGTCCTGCTGCTCGCCGCCATGGGGCTGGCCACCATGTGGATGGCCGTCTTTGCCGATGTCGGTGTCACCGTCCTTGTCGTTTTCAACGCCATGCGCACACTAAAATAAAGACAAACACGTTTAGAAACCATATCGTTCCCTACCCAACCAACACTCCCGCCCATGCTCTCCGACGAAGAATCGCTCACCCACGCAGGCATACGCGTCACCGCCGTGCGGATGCTCATCTGGCAACAGATACGTCACCGCACCGAAGGCATATTCAGCTTGGCCGACCTGGAGGAACAGATGCCCACCCTCGACCGCTCCACCCTCTTCCGCACCCTCACCCTGCTCAGCAGCCACCATCTGCTCCACAACGTCGACGACGGCAGCGGCTCGCAGAAATACTGTCTCTGCCACCACGACGACACCCGCACCTGCCAGGGCCACGCGCATCTCTCCTGCCGCGTGTGCCACCAGACCATCTGCCTGACTGATGTCAAGATACCGCAGCTGCCCATCCCCGACGGCTTCGAGGTGGAGGAGACGGAATACATCGTCAAAGGCATCTGCCCCTCCTGCGCCGCCAAGAAGCACCTGAGAATGTAGATACAACAAAAGCGCCCCCGATGAGGGAGGCGCTTTCTTTTAGAGCCCACGGTGGCAGGCCGACTGTGGCGGGCGTCACTCGCCGAGGTCGCCGCCGTTGTCGTCACCGCCGCCGCCTGGCGTGTTGCCGCTGTTGCCCGAACCGTTGCCGCCCGAACTGTTGCCGCCGTTGTCACCGCTGCCGAGGTCGACCGAGGCCAGGTACTGCGACTGCCCGTACTGGTACGAGTCGTCGGTGGTGCGCATCAGCATGGTGAGCTCGAACCCGTCGGTGGCGCTGCGTTCGGCGCCGTCGGCGCTGCGGAAGTAGCTGCGCCCGGTGTCGGTGATGGTCATCGGCACGGCGTAGAGGTGCGCCACGTTGCCCGACTCGGCGCCGCTGATGTCGAGCGACACCGAAGTGTTGTCGGCCGGCAGCACCTCGTAGGTGGTGTGGGTGTAGACCCCTGCCGTGGTGTCGTAGACTACGGCGATGACCATGAGGGCGTCCACCGTGTCGGGCATGTTGTCGACCGTGCCGCTCACCACGCCGTCGCTGGAAGTGACGCCGCTGACGGTGACGGGGGACGCCATGCCTTGCGAGAACACGAGGTCGGCAGCATCGAGCGATGCCGTGATGCCCTCTGGGGTGAGGGTGGTCGTGGCATGCCGCACGATGTGGCCGAAGAACTGCCTGCGGCGACGCGAACGTTGGCCTCTCATGCCGACAAGGATTTCGGCAGGGACAATCTTGCTGATCATCCCAGCGAGAGCGAATTTGGACCGCTGCGTCATCTGCGCCGCGGTGCGCGGATTGCGCGGTGCGCCCATGTAGGGCACTACGATTTGTTTGCCATCGACGACCTTGTAAACCAGGCCGCCGATGCGTCCCCTCCATTGATTGAGGGGGTTGAATGGTAAGTGAGCCATTTGTAATTTTTTTTAAATGTTTATATTAGATTTAACTACATCCTTCGAGCACTGTCACCAGCGCCGTCTGGACATCTGCAAATGTATTAGTAGTTTAAAACCCTGCGAGATTTATACTCTTAAAAAATGTTAAAGATTTATATCGTGCATAATATCAATATTTTATATTGTGATAAAAAAAAGAAAAATATGCAGATTTTTCTTTGAATTTCCAATAATCCATACTGCCGCAGGGAGGTACTCAAGAAAAGGGGGACGCGGAAAACTTGATTCCTATGCTCGCTCAAGCCCGCGAGTTGACGCCACCCGAAAACAATGCCCAAACAAGAGCCAGATAAGAGGAAGATAAGAATTAGATAAGAGGAGAATAAGAATTAGATAAGAGGAAGACAAGAATTAGATACGGGGAAGATACGAATGGAATTCGAATGACCCATGGGTTGAAAGCAGTCTGCACCCTACCTGGACACTACCTGCGCCCTACCTGCGCTCTACCTGGCGGCTTACTGCCCTAACGGCACGCTATATAAATGAAATCCCCAAATCTTCAGCCCCGCATTGCTTCAGACAATCATGCCTGAGGCGACGACAAGGTGGGCATCGTTGTCGTAGATGGTGGCATACTGGCCGGCGGCGATGCCCTGGATGGGGATGTCGGAATCGATGCGATAGCTCTCGGCACCCGTCTCAGGGTCGCGACGGAACGTGAGATGCCCCTGTGTGAAATCGGGCGTGTGGCGTATCTTGAACTTGACGTCGATACAACTGTCGGGAACCAGATGCCAGATGTCCTTCGAGAGATATTGGAACGCGGCGAGGTTGACGACGGTGCCGTACTGTGTGGCAGGGTCGTAGCCCTGGGAGACGTAGAGCACGTTGTCGGCGGCATCTTTGCGCACCACGAACCAAGGGCCTCCGCCCAACCCGAGCCCTTTGCGCTGCCCTATGGTGTGGAACCAGTAGCCCTTGTGGGTGCCGAGGATGCGCCCCGTCTCCAACTCCACAATCTTGCCCTCCCGCTCGCCAAGGTAGCGGCGGAGGAAGTCGTTGTAGTTAATCTTGCCGAGGAAGCAGATGCCCTGGCTGTCCTTGCGTTCGGCGCTGGGCAGATGGGCGGCGCGGGCAATGTCGCGCACCTCGCTCTTCATGAGGTGACCGATGGGGAACATGAGTTTGCGCACCTGCGCGCTGTCGAGACGGGCAAGGAAGTCGGTCTGGTCCTTGACGGGGTCCTTGGCCGTGGCAAGAAACTGCACACCGTCGACAACGTCGGTGGTGGCGTAATGTCCCGTGGCGATGCGGTCGAAGTCCCGTCCCCACTTCTGCTCAAAGGCACCAAACTTGATGAACTTGTTGCACATCATGTCGGGGTGGGGAGTCAACCCTTGACGCACCGTGTCGATGGTGTAGCGCACCACGTTGTCCCAATACTCACGATGCAGATTGACCACCTCGAAAGGGCAGCCGTATTTCTTGGCGATATAGGAGGTTATTTCAATGTCCTCCTCGGCAGGGCAGTCGATGAAACCCTCCTCATCCTCCATGCCGATGCGGATATAGAAGATGGCAGGATTGTAGCCCTGCTCCTTCAGCAGATGGACTACCACGGAACTGTCGACGCCTCCCGATACAAGTGCTGCAATGGTCATTGTGGTGTGTTTGTTATCCCTTATCGGGCAGATTTCTTGCCGTTGACCTTGTCCATGAACTTGGCATTGTCGATAATGAAACGCTCATGCACACCCTCGCCCACAGGACCTGCTTCGTCATAGGCCTTGACGCTGAAGGTGAGCCGACGACGGTCCACCTCTATGAGACAGCTCTCGCACCACACGCTCATGCCCATCGGCGTGGCGGCGCTATGGGCAATGTCGATATGGGTGCCCACCGTGCTTTGCCCTTCGTCCAACAGGGGGGCCACACTCTCGGCGCAGGCCTGCTCCATCAAGGCCACCAGCATAGGAGTGGCGAAAACAGGGGCAAGACCGCTACCTACGTGGGCTGCGGTCAGTTCTTCGGTCACCACCACCTCGTGGCGGCCAGTAATTCCTGGAGTTATCATGATATATCGTTTTCTTCAAGTTGTTCGTTGTCCTCCTGCCTCGTCTCGTCGACAATCTGCCGATAGGTTCCGTAGAGCTTGTCGGCCTGGGGGTCGGCATTGTAGTGGAACTGCGTGTGGGGGAAGAGGTAGGCAAGTTCCTCCACACCCTGACGCACCTTGTCATGGTAGCCCCAGGTGTGCATAGGGTAGAAATGGTCTGTCTCGATACGTGTCAGCCATTGCGCAGGACCACGAAGCCACTCTTTGTCCAGACGGGGGTCGAGCGGGAACATGGCGTGGGTGACGTGAGGATGGTCCAGTTGAATGTCCCGCACCGTAGAGAGAAAGAGCCCCTCCATCTCGTGCACCAACACATGCAGCCGCTCATCGCCCTCGGGAAAGTACCAGTTGTTCAGGTCGCCCGCATGGAAAGCCGAGTCAGCCGTCTCGCCTTCCGCCGCATCCTTGAGAGTGACCACCGAACTGATGCCCACATCAGTAGAACGGTAGGCATCAAGCGTCAGCAGACGGTCCTCATAGTGGTCGCCAGGCCGAAGCACCGTCACAGGCACCGACTTGGGCACACGGCGGCGTTTGCTGACATCGTGCGAGATGAGCAACCGCGGTGGATCAGCCGTGGCACGTCCCCATTCAAAGATAACGGGGTTGAAATGGTCTTGGTGGGAATGTGACACCACAAAATAAATCTGTTTCTGTGTGGCACCCAGCATGCGCTGCAGACGGCGGTCCTCCGTGTCGCACCAATAGTCGAACACTACCATTGTCCGCGGGCCTTCCCAAACAAAGCAACTGTGGTGTATATAGGTGATTTTCGTACTCATAGCATAGTGCGGAAGGGTTGTCACGCCCCTG
Source organism: uncultured Bacteroidota bacterium (assembly GCA_902766265.1). GTDB lineage: Bacteria > Bacteroidota > Bacteroidia > Bacteroidales > P3 > Colimorpha. Next base: position 2,265 of record CACXCY010000023.1, on the reverse strand, counting down.
TCAACCGCATTGCAAAGATACAAATAAAAGCCGAATGACACCGTCCTTCACTCAAAAACAAGCAAAAGTACCTCAGAAAACCAACATTTCATCTCCGTTGACGACAGAAAATGAGCCATCACAGACAAAAGAACATGAAAAATGCAAAAACATATTCAGTTGAATCACATGATAATATGATACATATAAAGAAATTATTATGTCAAAAGGTTGGTTATTTGGAAAATCCTTCGTACTTTTGCAAACGATTTAGTGAGAGGGAGTCCCAACAAGGACGCCCTTTTTAATTAGTTAGATAAAAGCATCACATGATTGACAAACTGCATATATTGGACGTTGTGGACACTGCGTTGAAAGGCAGCGACAAGTTCTTGGTAAACCTCAAGGTTACGACCGACAACCGCATCTTTGTGGACATAGACGGAGACAACGGTGTGACTATCGACGACTGCGTGGAACTAAGCCGCACCATTGAGCAAAACCTGAACCGCGACGAAGAGGACTTCGAACTGAATGTGGCTTCCGCAGGATTGGACTCGCCCTTGAAGATGCCTCGCCAGTACAAGAAAAACATAGGCGAGACACTCAGTGTGACCACCTTCGACGGGGAACATGTGGAAGGCCGCCTTACAGAGGCCGACGACAACACTTGCACCATCCTGCCGCCCAAACCAAAGAAAGGACCGGCACCCGAAGCTGTGACGTTCCGCTACGCTGACGTGAAACAGGCCAAAATCGTTATCACCTTTTAGCCGACAACAGCCATAAGACAAGCAAGAAAATTAAGAAAAATCAATATACCAATGAAGACGTTAGATCTTACCGATTCCTTCTCGGAATTTAAAGAATTCAAAAACATCGACCGCGAAACGCTGATGCACATTCTGGAAGAGGTGTTCCGCTCGGCATTGACCAAGCGCTACGGCACCGAGGATAACTTCGACATCATCGTCAACATCGACAAGGGCGACCTTGAAATCTTCCGCAACCGTACCATCGTGGAAGACGGCCATGTGGAAGACGAAAAACGCCAGATTGCCTATTCCGACGCCATCAAGATAGAGTCCGACTTCGAGGTGGGCGAGGACATCGCAGAGCCCATCCCCATGAGCGCCTTCGGACGCCGCGAGATTCTGGCCATTCGTCAGAACCTGGTGAGCAAGATTCAGGACTACGAGAAGTCGCTCATCTTCCAAAAATATAAAGAAAAGGTAGGAGAAATCGTGGTTGGCGAAGTGTACCAGCCCTGGAACAAAGAGATTCTTGTGCTCGACGAAGAGAAGATTGAACTCGTGCTACCCAAAAGCGAACAGATACCCAACGACCGCTACCACAAGGGCGACACCATCCGTGCTGTGGTGCTGAAGGTGGAAATGAAGAACAACAACCCTTCCATTATCCTCTCCCGTACCAGCCCCATCTTCCTGGAACGCTTGCTTGAAGCCGAAGTGCCCGAAATATACGACGGTCTCATTACCATTAAAAACATCGTTCGTGTACCAGGCGAACGCGCAAAAATTGCCGTTGAAAGCTACGACGACCGCATCGACCCTGTTGGCAGCTGCGTAGGTATGAAAGGCGGACGTATCCATGGTATCGTGCGTGAATTGAGAAACGAGAATATTGACGTCATCAACTACACCCCGCGTGTAGACGTGATGATACAGCGTGCGCTGAGCCCTGCCAAGATAAGCAGTATCAGAATCAACGAAGAGGAGAAGAAAGCAGAAGTGTTTATGGCTTCCGATCAGGTGTCCTTGGCTATCGGCAAGGGCGGTCACAACATCAAATTGGCTGGCCGGCTGGTGGGCTACGAAATTGAGGTGTTCCGCGACATTGACGAAAACTACGAGGATGTGGACCTCAAAGAATTCAACGACGAAATCGACCAGTGGATTATTGACGAATTCTACAAGATTGGATGCGACACCGCCAGAAGCGTGTTGGCTCTGTCCAAAGAGGAACTCATCAACCGCACCGACTTGGAGGAAGAGACCATCGACAATGTTATCGAAATCCTCAAAGCCGAATTCGAAGAGGAGTAAGAGCAGCATATCCGTGTGAGGAAGGCAATGGCGACCCACTCCAGCAACACTTAACTGCATGCCACGCCACTCACCACATTGATGTCCTTACCATTCTAACCAAAAACAAACAACTATTCCAAATAACGGAGGGTATATGTCAGAAGAACCGAAAAGCATACGACTCAACAAAGCCGCCAAGGAATTCAACGTCGGCATTGCCACGCTCGTGGACTATCTG
>CACXCY010000022.1 GCA_902766265.1 uncultured Bacteroidota bacterium | reverse complement strand
GGGGGCCTCGACTTCGTGTGCCTCTGCATCCCGCGCCGCGTCTATACAGACAACCACATGGACGTTATCGCCGCTGCCTGCAAGAACCTCTACGACCGCCGTGCCAAAATCACCCGTGGCGTGAAGATTACCTGGGAAGCCAAGCTGATGCGCCACTTCACCGTACAGCTGGAACGTCTCGGCAAATAAGCCGTCGCTCCATATGCAACACCAAAGAGGGAAGGCCCGTCGGGCCTTCCCTCTTTACTTTTACAACAACATTCACATTTCCATATAGTTCCATCACAAGCACATCATCCACATACCATGAGCCAGATAAGAGGAAGATAAGTATTAGATAAGAATTAGATAAGAGGAAGACAAGAGGAAGACAAGAGGAGGATACGGGGAGAATACGAATCACACACGAACGGAAAGCAATCCACACCCTACCTGGAAGCAACCTACGCGCTACCTGGGAGCAACCCGACGGCTACCTGCCCGCGACCTGCCCCGACGGCACGTCTATATCGCCCCCATGCGGCGCGCTCTGTGGTGACTGTCTGTATTTTATTGGAAAAAGCGTTTATTCTGCCGGCTCGGCAGGGAGAATCTGCATCTCGCAACGGGTGCAATCGAAGTTCAACAGAAACAGGTTCTTATTGTTGCGCAGATAGAGTGGTCCGCGTTCCTTGTTGGCAGGGTCCCACAGACACATCCCCAACTCGTAGCGCAGGCAGTACTTGGTGGTCATCAGCGCTTTACCCGCGTAATCGTGGGTGCGATCCAGCCCATACTCCCATTGGGCGACACCGTGGCGTTGGTAGAACTGCGCCGCTTTGCCGTTGACGATATTGGCGCGATAGTCCACCGAAGCCGTCACGTAGGGAACAGCATTAGCCGCAAAGTGGACATCCCGTGGACGGCGTTCCGCGATGCGCTTCTCTGTCAGTTTGGCGATGACCTGGCGGCGGAGGTCGTTAAGGACAGAGGCAGGCAGAAAATAGGCCGTGGAAAGATGTATCTCAATGGTCTGCAGTGCAAACGGTGTATCGCCCAACTTCGAGAGTTGCCGCTCCATTTGCTCGGTCGCCCTCTGTCCGTCGCGGGCAGGTGTTTTCTCCTGAGTGATGGCAACGGAGGCAGTCGTCCCATTGGCGTCGCGCGCCTCGAGAACAAAGCCGTCGACCGACTCCGAAAGCGACAAAGCGAGGGGTATCTTGCGCTCCGAGGTGGAGCCCTGCAACAGTTTCTCAAAGGCGAAGTCGTTGTTGCGCCAAAGGGTAGCTCCGACGGCAATGCCGGGGGGCATCCGATGCGGCTGTATGCGCACCACGTTGGTGGCGACACGTTCCTGACGGTTGACACCAAACCCTTCCAAAACACCATCCGTATTGAAGAAACAGAGCCCGTCGCCCGCCGAAAGTGCTTCCGTCGTGCGCACGGTGACGGTGGTACGGTCTGTACGGACAACAGTGGCTATCTTCTTGCCGAGAGATTTCTGCGTGGCTCGCGAAGCCATCTTCTGACGTCCGCTCTGAGTGCCGCCGTCGCGACTCGCCGTCATGTTGAGGCAATAATCTGTAAATCCGCGGTTGAACGTGCGTTCCAAGTCGGGAGTAAAGAAAAATCGAGTCACCCCGTCCGAAGCAGCCCGACAGTCGGGACGCCCTTCCAGCAGCCGATCCAACAGTTGCCTGTAATACGCCGTGACATTCTTCACATACGAGAGATCCTTTAAGCGCCCCTCAATCTTGAATGAGGTAATACCCGCATCTATCATGGATGCAATATGTTGGCTCGCGTTGAAATCTTTGAGCGACAACAGGTGCTCGCCGCGTCGCAACAAGCGCAACTCTTTGCCTGTCGATGTTTGGCCGTAGAGGTCGTAGGAGGAGCGGCAGGGCTGCGCACAACAACCGCGATTGCCACTACGTCCGCTAAGATACTGGCTCATATAGCACTGGCCGCTATAACACACACAGAGGGCTCCTTGCACGAAGGACTCCAACTCCACGGAAGTGAGCTGACGGAGGGCTCGCATCTGTTCCAACGAGGTCTCGCGCGCCAGGATTACCCGCTGAAAACCCACATTCTCAAGGAACTTGATACGCTCAGGGGCGATATTGTGCGTCTGCGTACTGGCATGAAGTGCGATGGGAGGCAAGTCAATCTCAAGGAGCCCCATATCCTGGACAATCAGCGCGTCGGTGCCGATATCATATAGTTGCCATATCAAATCATGCGCAGCATCTATCTCGTTATCAAACAGCAGCGTATTGACCGTAGCGTACACTTTGGCACCATACAAGTGGGCATGACTCACGAGACGGCCGATATCCTCTATGCTGTTGCCTGCTGCCGAACGTGCACCAAAAAGAGGCGCACCGATATAGACTGCATCAGCACCATGGTTGACGGCAGCAATGCCTTGCTCAGCATTTTTGGCGGGAGACAGTAACTCTAATTGCTTCATCGCTACAATTTTCCAAGCGATAACAAGGTATCGCGAATTTCATTTTCATCCACAGGCACATCAATCACAGGCACACCTATCTGCTGCAGCAACACACATAGAATCAACTCATCAAAATTCTTCTTATCCTTCCGCATGTACTGAAGAATCGGTTCTGTGTCCTTTAAAGAATAACGGGGCACACTGACGGACGACTTCAACGTCTCCGTATAGGCGTCAAGGATTTCTTTATCCAAATCCATCTTTCTGTAAGACAGATAGAATGAACACCACATCCCCAACCCTACGGCCGTACCGTGCGGAAGATGGCTATAGGCCTCGATGGCATGCCCGAAAGTGTGGCCAAAATTCAGCATCTTCCTGATACCATGCTCAGTGGGGTCTTGTCGAACGATGTTGCTTTTGATATTGACGCATTCTTTAATCATCTCGTCCGTCAGCGCAACATTTCCCGTAACCATCTGCCGACAGAGGGTGTGGTACTGCAATGGGTTGGCGAGGGCAAATGTCTTAAGCATCTCCCACAACCCCAAAGACAGTTCAGCAGATTGCAAAGTATCAAGAAATGCTGGTTCTATGCATATTGCATCTGGTTGATAGAAAAAACCCACTTGATTTTTCACCCCTTTAAGATTGACAGCCGTCTTGCCTCCGATGGCGGCATCAACCATAGCCACCAATGTGGTAGGGACATTAACGAAGCGGACGCCACGCTTATAGCCAGCAGCCACAAAGCCACCCAAATCACTGACGCACCCACCTCCCAGATTGAGGATGACGGCATTACGGTCGGCATGACTATCCAACAACGCGCCCCACAATTGGGTAGCCGTCTCAATGGTTTTGGCCTCCTCCCCAACAGGCACCTCCAGCAATTCGGCCTCCTCCAGTGCCGATACATGTGATATCAGTAGCGGTAGACACTGATTGTATGTATTTTCATCCAACAGAATGAAGTATTTGGCACCTTGGTATCTACTGTTCTTCAAGAGACGGTTCAGCGAACTGAGAGCTGAAGTACGGCCAGGAAGTAATATACGTGGAATCATATAGTTGATAATTGTTGAAGGATTATATTTGTAAATTTGTCTGCACAGCCATTTCACCACGACAGTATTGCTTGTACGGACATTCGTACGGGGTGTCGCACTGAGCGCCCATTTCCATGGATGGCTCCATGCCGCACAGCACCTCCTTGAATGCGGCAACATTCTTGCATACAATCTCCTGCTGCAACACTGCTTCTTCTGTGAGATCCTCATAGCAAAAATCAGGAACCGACGCCGTCCCGCTGTTCTCGCCACGATACACAACACTGAATCCATGCAGATTATCTATGCAATGACTGATTACATAATATTGGACGTAGACATCGTTTCGGATGACAGAGGTGACGTGGCTCGTGTTTTTGACCTCATAGACATCGATGGTGCCGTCAGCCGACTTATGTAGAACATCGGCCAAAACAAGCACACCGTCATAGCAGAATCCCGCCTCAAAGATTGATACTGCCCCCTCCTGTTTCAACAATTCGGTGGTGAGGTCGGCATAACGGTCGATACGGCCTTTCAGTTGCTGGCTGATGTCAATACCATCGGGAAAAGTGTCTTTGAACATGCGCTCGAACGAACGCCCTACGGCGAATTTCTGTCGTGTCTCATAACTCACTCGAGCCAATTCAGGGCAGAAAGTATCCAAGTATAATGCCTTTGTACATTGCAGTCCCCTAATGTAGCGGCTTTTCGACAACAGATGCTTCATGGCTAAAATCCACCCAATCGAGAGCCGCCACCGAACTTGACGGCACTGGGAGCGTGGCCGCCATGTTTGTTAGAGCGCTGTTTGACGCTAAATTCATATTGAAGCTTCACCCCATAGTCACCCAAACGCAGATGGTCGACGACACTCGAGTTGAGAACACTCACCGCATGGCTGTAACGGGGTCCTTGGGACACACGCACCAAAGGATCGTTGGTTAAGATATCCGCACGATTGATGGAGTAATCGAAATAGACGCCCAACACCCATGAGTGCCCGCAAGTGCATCCTGCGCGGAAGCCCCCTTCAAACGACAACGTCAGAAATTCTGGATTCAGCACGTTGTCAGCGGCGTGACTGCTGTATATCTCCGTGCTGCCGCTTTGGGCTGGATAGTTGCCCCATTCGATGTCAAGGGTTTCGTAGTTGAGCAACTCATGGCTGCCTATATAGTTGATTTTCGAAGCGGCATAGGAATATGTAGAGGTGATTTTGAGAGGGATAGCGAATTTAATGCCGCTGTTAAGATACCAATGGTTGCCACGCCATGCCAACTGGAGAGGAATCTCGTAGTAGCTACAAGCAAACTCCTCGTTGGCTCGTGGGGTAGAAGCCCGAAAATTGGCATCATAGATAACTTTGCTGTCGCGGTAGCCGTCCAGGAAACTCGACTCGGTGACGAGGTCGCTGCCACGATAGGAACTACCAAATGCACAGATATTGATACCTGTACGGATGCCTATCTGGGTAGTGATAAAGTAGGAGTAGGCAAGGTCGGCCGCTGCACCATAGCCCGTCATGGTATTGCCTTTGAAACGGCTGTCAATCAACAAGCCAGCTATGCCGAGACGGCCTCCGATGCTGATATGATGTCCGTCACGAAGCAGCAACTCCTCTTTGTGGGTTTTCCTCTGCGCCGTAGCTGACCACGCCAAACATACTGATATCAACGCCAACAATACGGTTTTGGCGATGTGGATGCTTGTGGTAGTGGAAGAATGACGGAGCATGTTATTTGACAACAAGTTTGCGGACAGCACTTTTCCCATCCATAGTAAACACGCGCAAAAGGTAAACGCCTGGCACCTCAGGAGCACTAATCGTCAACGAAGAAGTATCCGCACGGTAGCAATTCGTCTTCTTGCCCTGCAGGTCATAAACATCTATGTAGACGGGCGATATTGCTATATCATCGTCAGCCCAGGAAAGAGTAACCGTCCCGCCGCAGGTCACAGGATTCGGCGACAATTGCAGCATGGCATCATCCTGCGGTGTGGCGATGCCCGCCATATTGATAGTGTTCGACGGAATCCAGGTATTGAGCATAGGTGAGGTGGGAACCATCACATAGTAACGACTGGTGGTTCGCGACAAGGGCAGGTAATCCTCAATGGCACCGATGATTTCCTGTCCATCACGGTACCAGCGATAGCCCCAATAATCTACTCGTCCAGCATTTGCATAACGCGGATTGTGGTTCACCATCAGCACATGGCCATAGAGCACTATCTCAGGCGGATAGAAATTGTCTGGGTAGACGATATGCACATGAATCCAACTCATGCTATCGCAGCCGTGAACGTCCACGTCTTTATACAGATATATCGTATCCGAGTAGGTAATGTCGCCGTTATCCCATACATAACAGCCCATCACGGTGTCGTGCACATCGGCGGTGTCGTTGTGATGGATTCGCAATTGCAGAATATTGGTATGCCTGCACCCGTCAGCATTCAGTGTATCATAAGAATAGGTACCCGAAGTGGTGTATATGACGTTGCGCCATGTATATCTCTCGCAGGCGTCGATAGTCTTGGTACTACATGTGCTGTAATGCACTGTAAGATAAAACAGTACAGCACTGTCACACCCCACAGCATTGATATAGTGGAAGGTGTCTATGGTTGCCGATGCCGTATAGTCGACACCATGCCAACTATATGAGTCGCAGGCAGTTGCACTGGTGTCGCCCTCAGTACTGCGTTTGATATGGATGTTCAGATGCACCACACTGTCACAACCCACCACGTTGGTCAACGTGTCGCGCAACGTGCTGTCGACGAGATAAGAATCCCCATGCCATAGGTATGCGTCGCAGGCGGTGTCCGTCCAATAAGAGCCGGTGGGATATAACCGTGTGAAATTCAACACTACCGTACTGTCGCACTGCACCACATTGCGAATCACCGCCGAGATGCTGCTATCGACAGCTATAGGCCCTCGAGTGACCACAGAGCTGTCGAGTCCGACGAGATGCCACGTATATGGGGTACAACTACTTATACTGACAGTGTCCGTAGAATGCTCCCTGATGAATAGCCGCAACGTGGATATGCTGTCGCACCTCGGTGGCTGTGCACAACGCAGATAGTTCGTTTGGGTGTAGTTTCCTGGTAAAGAAGCGGTATTGACGTAAAAACCAAATCTGCCATACACACTTCCCCGGCATACCGTGTCCGTCACAATAGTCTTTTTGGTATGGGAAATGGTAAGTATCAGCCGGACGATGCTGTCGCAGTTGTTGGTCGTTTTGAGCGAATCAACGTAAGTGCCCGAGACAGTGTAGGTACCTGAAATCCACGGCATACTGTCGCAGACGTTACGCACGAGGGAGGTATCTTTGGTGGGATATATGGTGAGCGTCAACTGATAATAATGGGTATCCGTACCCGAAACAACGGTGTCCCAGTAGACTCCCGAGGAGTGCAGCGTGTCGTCGGCGACGCCCCAGTAGTACCTGCCACAATCCGATGCGACGGTCGCTGTGGTATCGCGGTCGGCCCATGCCGCCAAAGGAGCAAGGCACACTGCCATCCACAGCAGCAAAGCCGCTCTTCTCAAACAGTTATGCATTTTCTTGCAGAACATAACAAGCACAAAGTACAATGCAAAGATACTACTTTTTATTCAATACAAAATAAAAAACGTTAACTCCTGCAGATTATTGCGTCGTGGAGGAAATGCCGCACGGACAAGGTATTGACGGCAGGGAAACATCACGATATAATAATAGCTGCACATCTGCGTTTTATAGGTCATGAAAGTGTTATTGCTTGGTGGGAACGGCTTCCTGGGGCAGAATGTGCTGCGGCGGCTACTTGACGAGGGGCATTCGGTAGTGCTTATTGTGCGGCACAATGCACATGATTTCAAAGAACTTGCCGATACTGCAGGGACAGACAACCTATCGGTAATACAAGGAACATTTTTAGATGCTGCTACCCTATCGCAGGCGGCACAAGGCAGCGACGCCGTGGTCAACTGCACCGGCACAACCGATATGGGGCTGCTGCGCCCGGAGGATTACCTCCCCGTGAACCGCGACGGCTGCCAAAGAGTGGTGGATACGATGGAACATCATGGAATCAGGACGTTGGTGCATGTCAGCACAGCCAATACCATCGGTTACGGCACGCCGGAAAAGGCAGCCACGGAGACAGACGCCATAGAGAGTCCCTTCAAGGAATCGTTCTACGCGCAGAGCAAACTGGCTGGCGAAGAGATTGTTCTGTCGGCAGCACGGCGGCATCCCGACTGGCACGTCGTCGTCGTCAACCCCGGGTTTATGTTGGGACCGTACGACTTCAAACCCAGCAGCGGACAACTACTGCTGGCGGGCTACAGAAAGCCATTAATGGCTGTGCCGCAAGGAGGTAAGAGTTTTATCCATGTAGGCGACGTAGCGGCGGCCATTGTCAACGCCCTTACCCTGGGACGGCATGGGGAGCGGTACCTGCTGACGGGACAAAATATGAGCTTGAAGGAGTTCTATCAACTTGAAAGTATGGTATGTGGCTACCGACAGCGCATCGTCACCCTACCCAATGGGCTGGTGCGTCTGGCGGGACGCATCGGCGACCTGCTGAGCCTCTGCGGGTGGCGCACACAACTCTCCACCCGTAACGTACGCCAACTCCTGGTGCGGGAATACTACAATAACCATCATGCTTGCAGCGACCTACGGATGCCACAGACGCCCGTAGGTGACGCCATCAAGGCATTTTTCGGCCAAAGAACCCGATAGGACACATTGTCATCCTGCTATGAGATTTCAAAAGCAGGAACCCCTCATTCTCATTGTTTTGTCAACTTGTAACTCTTACGCCCGCAGCGCAGGCAGTAGATACCTGACTCGAGGGGAGGTAGCGCGAACCCGTTGCGGCCTGCGACAAGGGTGAAGCTAGCCCTGCAGCGACCAAAGATGTCGTAAAGCGAACAAAACGTCGGTCGGGGACATTCCAAAGTAACTTGATTGATAACGGGATTGGGGTAGACGAGCACCGGATCCTCAGCGTCGACGGAAAGGACACCCTCGTCAGACGGCATGGTGGTATCGACTGTGGTAGTGTCCGCCACGCGCCATAGGTTTAGGTGATTGTACACGACGCTGTCGGTCACCCTGCGGATGAGCGCTGCGGTAGACGGTTCTAGAGTGGAACCAAACGTTATATTGGCAGCGGGCTGACCAAACAGCATCACAAAGAAGGCACATGCCGCCGCATAGGACCCCGTCATGGACGGGTGGCTACCGTCGCCGTCATAGAGTTCTATATCAGGATGGTTTGTGCGGATATAACGCCACACACGTCCCACCGGACACACCGCGGCAGCGTTGTCTTGCTTCATCTGCATGTAGCGCTCGTAAAGCATGCTGTCCATTCCCCAGTATGTGCCAAGAACAGGAAATTCCGACGCATTCATCTGGTCGCCATCACGACGCCCCCAAGTCATGTAGAACAATGGCGTGCAGTTGGCGTTGTAGGCGCGGACGGTGTCCACCAACCGCTGAGCATAGGGGAAAACCTCCTCTTCCACCTGATTCTGCGGGAAGGCGGGATACTGGCTCTGTTCCTGCAGAACTACAACATCCCATCCTCCTTGGCGGATAAGATCCATGGAGGCATTGCTACAATGTTGCCGGAATGTGCAACCGCCAGGAGTATTGCTCTGATAGGTGATGTCATATCCTGCACTTCGCGCTGCCTGTTGTATCAATAGGGGCAGGTTGTTCACCTCGGTATAGCTGTTACCAATAAAAAGCACGTTTCTGCTTTGGGCCGCGCCAGTCAGTGTCATGGCCAACCCTGCAAGGAATAGTAGTTTTTTAACTGTATCGACTATTTTCATTTATCTCGTGTTTGATGATTTCTTGGAAATGTTTCGCCCCTCAGCATAACTATGCAATGGCATTCAACAACAATGGCACCATGGTTTACATGATTTTCAGCAAAATGTAACGCAGGAATTCCTCAATTATTGTGCGGAAGACAATGCACCCGAAAAAGACAAAATCGAAAAAAACTCTGCAAAGATAAGAAGATTTTGTATCTTTGTAGGGTAATTGGTGAAGTGTGCTCGCACCGAAACAACTGATTATTATTTTATTATTTATAAATAAGGACTATGAAAAAGACAACGATGTTACTGTTTGTGGCGCTGACAGCCGCGTCAATGATGGTGTCGTGCGGCAGCAAAGAGAGGCCAGCGCAAGGGAAAAAGGGATCCTCAGGCAAGACGCTCGAGATGTTGCTCGTAGCCGACAAGACGGTCTACAGCGGCTCCACCAAACTGCTCATCGACTCGCTGTTCCGATGCCCGCAGGAGGGTTTTCTCATGCCGGAACCCATCTTTGACGTAGTCAACATCCCCCCGTCGTCGTTCAACAACGCCGAGATGTTCCAAGCGCATCGCAACATCATCATCTGCGACATCAACCCCGAGAACCCCAACAAGGTCTACAAAAGCAACGACAAGTGGGCAGCCCCGCAGGTGGTCTACGATTTCGCGATGAAGGACCGCCATGCGCTCGACTCGTTCCTGGCCAAGTGCGCCCCAATGATAATCAACGATATGCGCATGGCCGACCGTCGGCGCGTCATCAAGGCCTTCAACAGCATGAGGGCACCCGATGTCATGAACCGCATCAAGGAGAACTTCGGATTCTCACTCACCGTGTCGGACGAGTTCGAGATAGCCAAGATGACCGACGACTTTGCATGGATTCGCAAGGAAACCAAGGACTTCGGTGTGGGAGTACTGGTGAAGACGATGCCCTACAAGGACAAGGCGGTATTCGAGGAGAAGGAGATCCTGCGCAACCTCGACACGATGATGAAACAGCATGTGCCCGCCCCGGCAGAGAACAGCTACATGGGCACCGAGCGCCGTGTTGACGCGGCACGGCAGCAGGTGACGATGGCCGGGCAGTACTGCATAGAGACCCGCGGCATGTGGCGCACGTTCGGCGACTTCATGGGAGGCCCCTATGTGAACTACACGCTGCTGACCCCCGACCAAAAGACGGTGGTGATGCTGACGGGCTATGTGTATGCTACGCGCACCACCAAGTCGACCCCCTACTCCAAACGCGACTACCTGATGCAGGCCGACGGGATCTGCTGGTCGATAGCATTCTAAACACCCAAAAACACATTTACCACTCCCCATGAAACGCCTTCTGCCTTTTCTGCTGTTCGTCTGCCTGACCTCGTTTGCAGGCCGTGGACAGCTGACGCTGCGCCAAATCAGCATCGGCCTCAACGCAGGAGGGATGAACTATCTGGGCGACCTGAACCACCAGAGCATGCTGGGCAAACTCAACATGGGCTACGGCGCCACGGTGCGCTACCTCATCGACAACCGATGGAGTTTGCGCGTGGACGGCGCCTACGGCACGGTGGAGGGCGGCAACCCCGACTATATAGCCCGCCGCAACCTGAGTTTCCGCAGCCACATCTACGAGGCGTCGCTGCGGGTGGAGTTCAACTTCCTGCCTTTCAGCACGGCCGAGCGGCAGTATCGCTGGACGCCCTACATCTTCGGCGGCGTGGGGATGTTCCATTTCAACCCGACCGCACAATACACCAACGGCTCGGGCGAGGTGGTGGAAGTGGCCCTGCAACCCTTGCGCACCGAGGGGCAGGGCTCCAACGAGTACCCCGACCGACAGCCCTATGCGCTGACGGCACCTATGATGCCTTTCGGGGTGGGCTTCCGCGTCAAACCCAACGACATGCTCACTTTCGGCGTGGAATACGGCTTTCGCAAGACATGGACCGACTACCTTGACGACGTGAGCACCACCTACGTGGGCAGCGAACTGCTGAACCGCTACCACAGCGACGGCGAGGCCGCCCTGCTGGCCGACCGCAGCGGCGAGGTGGTGGAGGGCTACGTGAACGCCGTGGGCATTGAACGCGGCGACGACTCACTCGACGACTGGTACGCCTACCTCAACGCCTATGTCAGTTTCCGGCTCGACAAGGTGTTCTGGTTCGTGGGCAAGAAACGGTGCGACATGAAACATTGACGTGCAACAAAAACACAACGATATGGCAACGCTATCAGACATAGACAGAAGCCGTGTGCCGCAGCACGTGGCCATCATCATGGACGGCAACGGCCGCTGGGCACAGGCCCAGGCGCAACGCCGCCTATACGGCCACCAGCACGCCATCCAGGCCGTGCGCGACGCCGTGGAAGCCGCCGCCGAGACAGGCGTGCGCTACCTGACGCTGTACACCTTCTCGACCGAGAACTGGAACCGCCCCAAGGAGGAGGTCGACGGGCTGATGGAACTCCTTGTCAAAGCCATCCGCGAGGAGACCCCCACGCTGATGAAAAACAACATACGCCTGCTGACCATCGGCGACATGGAGCGGCTGCCCCAACGCTCGCGCGAGAAACTGCACCTCTGCATCGACGACACCGCCGCCAACACAGGCCTCACCCTGATACTGGCCCTCAGCTACAGCTCGCGCTGGGAAATCAAAGAGGCCCTGCGCGCCATCGTGGCCGACAGCCAGACGGGACGGCTCGGCCCACAGGACATCACCGAGGAGACCTTGCGCCAATACCTCGCCACCCGCGACTTCCCCGACCCCGACCTGCTGATACGCACCGGCGGCGAACAGCGCACCAGCAACTTCCTCCAATGGCAGATGGCCTATACCGAGTTCTATTTCACAACGTTGCTGTGGCCCGACTTTCGCAAGGAACACTTCTACGAAGCCCTCGTCGAATACCAGAGCCGCCAACGCCGCTTCGGCAAAACAGGCGAACAAGTGGAACAACCCAAATGAAAAACTCAGAGAAAACCCAGAGAAACCCAGAGGCAACTCAGAGGCGACTCAGAGGCAACCCAGAGGTGAAATCATAGGCAGCTCAGAGGCGAACCCTCGGCAACCCATAGGCGACCCCATGGACCACCCAAACCCAAACAAACCCAAGAGAACCCCAAGAGAAGACCCAAAGAAGATACAAGGAAGACACAAGGAAGATACAAGGAAGACACAAGGAGAAGCCAAAGAAAACCCAAGGCAGAACGAAAGAAAACCCAAAGAAAAGCGACAAAAGACCCGAACAACCCGTAAAGCAACCCACCCGAAACACGAACTGATTTAATTCCGCCAACGGACAAAAGCAATATTTTTCAAGAAAACGAGTTATCTGACTAATCGAATCGCGATAATGAAACACCAAAAACGCATACTACTGCTCCTGTCGGCCATCGCAATGGTCTGTGCCACAGTCGGCGCACAAGGCCAGGTGGTCATCGGCGGCGAGCAGCAATACGATATAGACTACCTCACCCCCAAGCAATACGAGATAGGCGGCATCACCATCGAGAACGCCGACCGCCTCGACCACCGCATGGTGCTCATGGTGGCAGGACTGCAGGTGGGCGACAAAGTAGCCATACCCGGCGACAAAATCTCGACCGCCATCGACAACCTGTGGAAACAAGGGCTGTTCGAAGACGTGAAGATAGTGGTCACACGCATCCAGGGCGACAAGGTGTTTCTCAAGATAGTGCTGCGCGAACGACCCAAACTGCTCAAGTTTGCCATCAAAGGCGTGAAAGGCGACGACGCCAAGAAACTGCGCGACGACATGAACATCGCCACCGGTGACGTAGTGACCGAGAACATGCTGCAGACCACCACCAACATCATCCGCAGTTACTACCTCGAAAAAGGATTCTCCAACGTGGAAGTCAACACCACCACAACCCCCGACACCACAGACGGCAAGGACAACCAAGTGGTGGTCACCTACAACGTGCACCGAGGCAAACGCGTGAAGATAGACTCCCTCATCCTGGAAGGCAACACACAGGTGCCCACCAACAAGATACTGCGCAAGATGAAGAAGACCCACGACGTGCACTACGCCAAGAAACTCTTCTTCTGGACAAGCGGATTCTGGAAACGCTCCAAATACCGCGACGCCGACTTCCAGGAAGACCTCGACAACATCATCACCCTCTACAACGAACTCGGCTACCGCGACGCACGCATCATCAGCGACACCAACTACATGGTCGCACCCGAACAACTCGGCAAGAAGACCAAGCAAGACCGCATGAAGGTGAAGATAAAAGTCCATGAAGGCGAGAAATTCTACTTCCGCGACATCGCCTTCGCAGGCAACACCGTCTACCCCTCCGAACTCCTCGCACGCCACCTGCGCATCAACAAAGGCGACCCCTACAACAAGACCACCCTCGAAACCAACCTCACCTACAACCCCAGCGGCACCGACATCACGTCGCTCTATATGGACAACGGCTACCTCTTCTTCCGCGCCACACCCGTGGAGACAGCCGTGGAGAACGACTCCATCGACATCGAGATACGCATCGTCGAGGGCAAGCAAGCCCGCATACGTAACGTCATGGTGGAAGGCAACACCGTGACCAACGACAGAATCATCATGCGCGAACTGCACACCCGCCCCGGCGACCTCTTCAGCCGCGACGCCGTGATACGCAGCCGCCGCGAACTGGTCACGCTCAACTACTTCAAGGAAGAGACCCTCATCCCCGAGCCGAAACCCAACCCCGAAGACGGCACCGTCGACATACTCTACAAAGTGGAAGAGAACTCCACCAGCCAACTGCAGCTGCAGGGCGGCTACGGCAGCGGCATGATTATCGGGCAGGTGGGCATCCAACTCAACAACTTCTCGGCGCGCAACATCTTCAACAAAAAGGCCTGGAACCCGCTGCCCGCCGGCGACGGACAGAAACTCGGCCTCAACTTCACCACCAACGGCACCTACTACTACGCCGGCAACATCTCCTTCACCGAACCCTGGCTCGGCGGACGCCGCCCGCAGTCGCTCAGCGTGTCGCTCTACGACAACTTCTACAGCAACGGCTACCTCTACGACAAAGACGACGCCAAATACTACAGCATGATGATACTCGGCGCCGGCGTGTCGCTGGGCAAACGCCTCAAATGGCCCGACGACTACTTCACCCTCTCCCACGGCATCACCTACAAACACTACATACTCAACAACTACTCGCTGCTCAACAACCTGTTCACCAACGGTACCTCCAACGACATCTCCTACGGGCTGACCATAGGGCGCAACTCCTACGACTCGCCCATCTACACCCGCAGCGGCTCGGAATTCTCCATCTCCGGCTACGTCACCCCACCCTACTCGCTGCTCAACGGCAAGGACTACAGCAGCGCCACCAACGAAGAGAAATACAAATGGCTGGAGTACTATAAAATCAACCTGCGCGGCTCGTGGATGCTCAACCTGGTGGGCGATGTGGTGCTCAACGCCCGCTTCCGCTTCGGCTACATGGGCTACTTCAACGACGACATAGGACTCGCCCCCTTCGGACGCTACTACCTGGGCGGCGACGGCCTCTCCACGTGGGTGCTCGACGGCCGCGAAGTGATACCGCTGCGCGGCTACCAGAACAACTCGCTCAACCCCGACGGCGGCGCCGCAGTGTTCGACCGCTTCACCATGGAGCTGCACCAACCCATCATCGAGAGCGCCTCGGCCACCATCTGGGTGCTCGGATTCATGGAAGGCGGCAACTCGTGGAGCAGCATCAAAGAGTTCCAGCCGTTCCGCATGTACAACTCCGCCGGCCTCGGCGTGCGCCTCTTCATGCCCATGTTCGGACTCATCGGCATCGACTGGGGCTACGGCTTCGACGGCAACAACGGCGGCAGCCAGTTCCACTTCAGCATCGGACAATCCATCGATTAGAAAAAAAACAGATAACACATCCTCAATATGAAAAAAATCATCGCATTATCCATCCTCCTCTCCGCCCTGACGCTGGGAGCGCACGCACAGAAATATGCCTGCGTCAACACAGAATACATCTTCAACAACATCCCCGAATACACGCAGATGCAGAGCCAGCTCGACAAACAGGCCACCGAATGGCAGAAAGAGCTGGAAGCCAAATTCGTCGAAATCGACAAGATGTACAAGACCTACCAGCAGGAGGCCTACCTGCTGCCCGACAACCTGAAACGCAAGCGCGAAGACGAGATAGTCAACAAAGAGAAAGACGCCAAAGAGCTGCAGCGCAAACGCTTCGGCAACGGCGGCGACCTCGACAAGAAACGCGAAGAGATGCTCAAACCGCTGCAGGAGCGCGTCTACAGCACCATCGAGCGCGTAGCCAACGAGAAGGGCTATGCCTTTGTGTTCGACAAATCCGCCTCCGCCACCGTGCTCTTCGCCAGCGCCAAATACGACATCAGCGACCAAGTGCTGGAACTCATGGGCTACAAAGCCAACAGCAACGACACCACCACCGACCCCTCGGGCAAGAAGAAACCGGCCAACCCCGAACTGAACAAGGCCTTCTAACCACGCCGCAGGGAGACCCCACAACGTAAATTAACAAAACAAACAAATAAGCAAACCTTCAACATGAAAAAGCATTTAATCGTATTGATGACCGCCCTGATTGCCTTGGGCGGCAACGCTTTCGCACAGAAGACCCTCAAACTGGGACACATCAACTCCAACGACCTCATGCAGATAATGCCCGGCAAGGACTCCGCCCAAGCCGTGTTGCAGAAAGAGATGACCGAGCTGGAAGACCAGCTGAAAGCCATGCAAGGGGAACTGGAGAAGAAATACAACGAATATCAGGAGAAGCAAGCCGGCTGGTCCGACCTCATCAAGGAGTCGCAGCAGAAGCAGATCCAGGATTTGAGCGCCCGCATCGAGGAGTTCCAGCAGACAGCACAGAAGAAGCTGCAAGAACGTCAGACCGAACTTCTTAAGCCCATCGTCGACCGTGCCAAGCAAGCCATCAACGACGTGGCCAAGGAGAACGGCTACTCCTACGTCTTCGATTCCGGCACAGGCGCCCTGCTCTACCAACCCGACAGCGACGACCTGATGCCCCTCGTCAAGAAGAAACTCGGACTGAACTAATCCTTCCAAGGGCTCACCACAGCCCTTGCCGCAATCCCCCTGCCCTGTGGCCGCCAAAGACACCGCCACAGGGCAGTTTTTATTAGATTCCAGCCGGCTCCGCGTCACCTAATAGCCACCCAATTGTCACCTACCAGTTACCTACTGGCAAGATACTGGCAAAATACTAGTTACCTGCTAGTACCCCTAGAGTTTGGCTAGAATTTGGCTAGAATTTGGCTAGAATTACTCTAGAATTAGAGACGAAAAATTTTCGAAGAAAGCGTGCGCACCACGCGCCCGTTCACGGCATTAAGACAGAACATCCAAAACATACTGTGTCAACGGCGTATTTTTGCCCATAGTATGCCACAACAAAATTTTTTTTGCCTACAATTGATGGATAATCCACAGCCATTCGTGTTCTATATCCACATGAATTTTTATGTAATTGTTCGGGAATTGCGAGTTGGCGAGGGGAAATTTTGGGATTGTTCGTTGAAATCCGTGTTTAAATACATTTTTGTAGCATACTGTACTTCAATGTGATATAAATTATTTTGCAAAAAAATTGATTTTTTTGCTTTTTCGACGCAGCAAAATGGCACTTCTTTGCGTCTATATATTATATTCACCAAACCGTCCATCACAAAATCGTCCTTTAAGAAATCGAACATGTAAACAACAATATTCAAGAAAATCACCTAATTATGAGAAGACTACGTAAAATTCTCTTGCTGACACTATGTGTCGCATTCACCCTCGCCGCGCAGGGACAGCGGTTCGATTGGGTGGTCACATTCACGGGTCCGGAGAGTAACCCAAACACCAACAGGATTATCGGCTCGTGTGCCGATTCGGAAGGCAATTTCTATTTCCTAGGAATGTGCTCGCCGCGCGCCCAACTCTTCGGTGTCCGGATTCTTCCCGACAGCATTACCTACACGCCCTATCGTCCGGCGACGGTGATTGCCAAGATTTCCCCCCAGGGCAACATGTTGTGGCATAAGGTTATCTACAGCAGATACGGTTCCTGGGCCTATGCCCTCAGACAGTTAGGCGACACCGCCTTTATGGTTCAAACAATGGTCACTTTACCTCAGATCAACTACGACCTTTATTACCTCGACACCTTACTGTCCAGCACCAGCAATGACTATCTCATGCCCCATGACAGCATTTTTGACAACGATGTCACCGCTTTCATTACTTTCCGAAACGACGGCAGTGTCATTGAGCAGCATTTCCTGGCAGTCGGGTGGTTGGACTCTGCAGGATACACCCTAACTCCGCGTCGCACGAGGTTGTCTTCTCCACCAACAAGATTGGACGCGATGTGTTGTGACCCACTGTCCAAAGAAACATTCGACATTGACAGTAATGGGAATATCTATGTTGTCCGACAAGCATACGACTATTTAGTGAACGGCCTGCAGGAGGAATGGAGCATACAGGACGGCACCATCAGTGCCATGAAGATAGTGGTGGACGGAACACACACCCTCTACTATCACCCCAGCCAACGTTCCTCCAGGTTTAACCAGCAGATACTTAAATTCTCCCCCCATTTCGACAGCTTACTTGCCGCCGTGTATGTGTTTGACTCATCCTGCAATAATGTATTCGTACCTCTGAATACCATGGAAACTGATTCACGAGGAAACACATATATTACAATGTACGCCAATAGTTATTGTCCAAGGATAGCGAGAGTTGCCAATAATGACTCTCTCATTATTGACAACCAGACGGACTTATTACCCACATGGTTGCTAAGATACAACTCTAACTTGCAGCCAACAGGATTGATACAGCTAAAATCAACAGGCAATTTTCCTCCTTGCATTAAAATTTTATATTCATATGTGGATGAAACTACAAATTCTTTGTACATATCAGGAAATACCAAGTGGGCTAGCAGAGATCCTTCTACAACAGGTATGATTTTCCAGCATGATACCATACCCATAAATAACCAGACAGGATTCTGGATTCGTGCAGACAAAGACAATTTCAATTTGATTTCTTCATGGACCGCACAAGCCAGTGGTACCGACTGGAACCTTACAGGTAACCCGGTATTGTCAACGTACAAAAACAGGGTGTTTGCCGAGACCAGTTTAGATGGCGGTGTGGATTTTGCTGACACAATAGTGCATGCCACAGGCACTATGGATCACACCTTTATGGTGTGGAGCAACGACGGTCGTGAGCTGTCAATAAACAGTCGCGGATGTTCTGAGTCGCAGTTCACTGCCAATGCTCCTCTTGCTGTGGATAGTATTGTGTATTTGTCGGGAACATTGAATAGCACCGCACGTTGGGGAACGACAACCACCAATTCCGTAGGTGCCAGCTATGCATACATTGCCAAATATGTCGATACCTCCTTTATGACTCCATACGTGATGCGGGACTCTACGAACCCTCCCGACACGGGCGATGTGCGTATCTTGTTGGCGGATGTTGATCATTTCGTGACGTACCCCAACCCCTTCCGGCAGCGGGTGCATATCAAGGTGGGTGACGGGCAACTGAAAGAGCACAACGGCACGGCAACAGCTATCCTCACCGATCTCATGGGACGCCGCGAGGAGGTGCGCCTCACCTCCGACGGCCCTGGCCAATACACCCTCGACCTCACCGCACGCCCTCAATCCTCCTACCTCCTCACGCTCACCACCGCCGACGGCAATCAACATACGGTCAAATTGCTGAAACAGTCGGATGTATTCAGCCGATAGCCCTCCGCGAGACTCAACATTGCCCCGTGTCCGCTGCGGGAAGAACACGACATCAACCATTCACTGAATGTGGCTGACGCCACTGCCTCTGTAGTGCCTTTTTCACCATAGGTTTGTCAAGGCACTGGCAAGGGGTAGGCATACCCTACCCATACTCTACCCATAGTGTAGCCATAGTGTAGCCATACTTTAAAGTATGGCTACACTATGGCATCAGTATGGCATCAGTATGGCATCAGTATGGCTACCCCTTGCCAAACACTTGCGAAACTGCTGCCATTCGGGGGGCGAATACCAAGGTTGCTGTCGGTGTTCCGGAACTTATCGTAAAAAAAGTTAAAAATGAACATAGGTTCATCGGGCAAGGAACATAGGTTCATTGGCCAACGAACATATGTTCATCGGCTCACGAACCTATGTTCATATTTTCCCGTGTTGCCGTGGGGATGGTTCAGGG